>SVTU01000099.1 GCA_015063655.1 Oscillospiraceae bacterium | reverse complement strand
ATGTATTTTGTAGAAAATAATAGGATTTTTAATGTACAAATATATTGACAAAACGGCGGAAATGCTATAAAATAGATACGGAAAAAATCTTCTGAAATGAAAAGGAGTGTTGATAATGGATTATCAGGGCACGATTTCCAGAGGTGTGAGAGCACCCATCATCCGTCAGGGAGACGATCTTGTTAAGATTACAGTCGATTGCGTATGCAATGCCGCGGAACAGGGAGGATACCTCCTGCAGGACCGTGACGTTGTGGCTGTTACCGAGGCTGTTTTGGCTCGCTCGCAGGGCAACTACGCCACCATCGATCAGATCGCCGCTGACGTACAGGAGAAATTCGGAGACGAGACGGTAGGTCTTGTGCTTCCCATCTTCTCACGCAACCGCTTCTCTATGGTCCTCAAGGGCATTGCCAAGGGAACGAAGAAGCTTATCGTTCAGCTTTCCTATCCCTCCGACGAGGTGGGTAACAGCTTTGTTACCTACGAGCAGCTGATGGAAAAGAACGTCAATCCTTACACCGATGTGTTTACGGGTGATGAGTTCCATACGATCTTTGGCGACGTTCGCCATACCTTTACGGGCGTTGACTATATCGACTATTACGAAAAGACGGCGAACTGCCAGGTCATCCTTGCCAACAATCCCTGCGAGATCTTAAAGCATACCAAGTACGTTATCAATGCCGATATTCACACCAGAGCACGCACCAAGGCGGCACTGCTCAAGGCAGGGGCCGAGAAGGTGGTCAGCCTTGACGAGATCTTGACGCATTCGGTGAACGGAAGCGGCTATAACGAGCAGTACGGCGTGCTGGGAAGCAATTTGGCAACCGAAAGCTCCGTCAAGCTCTTCCCCAAGGATGCACAGAAGTTTGTGGACGAGCTGCAGGCCGAGTTCTTGCGCCGTACGGGCAAGAACATCGAGTGCATGGTTTACGGTGACGGTGCCTTCAAGGATCCCGTGGGCGGTATTTGGGAGCTGGCTGACCCTGTGGCAGCCCCTGCCTACACCAAGGGACTGGAGGGTAAGCCCAACGAGATCAAGCTCAAGTATCTGGCCGACAACGACCTTGCCGAGCTTTCGGGCGAGGAGGCTGTGGAGGCCATGAAGGATATAATCCGCCATAAGGAGGGCGATCTTGTTAACAACATCAAGAGCCAGGGCACAACGCCAAGACAGCTGACCGACCTGCTCGCAAGCCTTGCCGACCTCACCAGCGGCAGCGGCGACAAGGGAACACCCATTATTTTGATTCAGAATTATTTTAAGAATTTCTCTATGTAAGCTAAGACAAGGAGGCCGTCTCGATCGCCTGATCGAGACGGCCTCCTTCGTTCATAATACGCTCTTCTTTTCTCCAAAATCCCCTTGAAATTGTGTGGGGAGTATGATATAATGTAGACATAAGAACGGAAGGAAAGAGGAAGGTTATGGAGCAGATTTATACCATTCCCGTCAACGAGGCGTTTGAAGCATCGGGTGCCGATAAGGCATGCGGCTGTCCGATGTGCGCCCTGTACAATAAGCTGGAGCATAATGAGCTTGAGGCTATTCTCGGTGCATCTATGATGGAGCCCGATATTCGTATCAAGACCAATCATGAGGGCTTTTGCCGCATTCATTACGATATGATGCTTGCCCGTAAGAATCGCTTGCCGATGGCACTGACGTTGCAGAGCCATCTTGATGAGCTGTATGGCGAGGTCAAGGACGGCGGGCTGTTTCAAGCCCCCGGCGCAAGACCTCAGAAGCGCATTGGGGAGCTGGAGAAATCCTGTTACGTGTGCCGCCGCATCGACTTTAATTTTGAGCATATGATCGAAACGGTGGTATACCTGTGGGATAAGGACGAGGCGTTTTCGGAGAAGCTGGCCGCCCTGCCGTATATCTGCCTGCCCCATTACCGTGCTTTGCTCGCCGCAGGCGAGCGTCGGCTCTCCAAAAAGGCCTATCCCGTGTTTGCTAAGGCACTGGCCGACGTGGTGATGCCGTACTTTGAGGAGCTGAGGGGCGACGTGGATTGGTTTTGCAAGAAGTTTGATTACCGATACGGTGACGAGCCTTGGTATAACGCCAAGGACAGCGTGGAGCGTGCCGTTCGCTTTTTGCGGGGAGACCTGCACCGCCCGCCCGAGCTTGGCAAGCCCGACCTGCGTGCAGGCGGCGGTTTGCAATAACGGGTATTTTGAGGAAAGGCTGTTACCGATATGATCGATCTGTTAGACCTTCAGAAGCACTTTATACTGACGCACCTGCACGAGGGGGATATCGCCGTGGATTTTACCATGGGCAACGGGCATGATACCGAATTTCTCTCTAAGACCGTAGGGCCGTACGGGCACGTGTTTGCCTTTGATATTCAGGAGCAGGCTCTCGCATCTACATCGGAGAGGCTGATGCGCTCCGACTGCCCCGACAACTGCACCCTGATCTTGGATTCTCATCACAACGTCAAGAAATACGTGGACGTGCCCATCAAGGCGGGTATGTTCAATCTCGGATATCTGCCCGGAAGCGATAAATCCATCACCACCATGCGAAGCACAACCCTGCCTGCTATTGAGGCGGCGATCTCCCTGATGGCACCCGATGCCATTATCCTGATTGCCGTGTACCCCGGGCATGCGGAGGGCGAGGCCGAAGGCAAGCTTGTGTGCGAGTATCTGTCAAGCCTATCCCGCTATAAGGTGTGTTGTACACGGGTGAACATTCTCAATTCGCCCACGTCGCCTTTCTTCATCATCGTGGAAAATAAACCGTGATCGGAGACCGTATATGAAAAAGGACAAGAAAAACAAACAGGAGCAGGAGAGCTTCGAGGCGTTGTCCTCTGAAGAGCTTCACATGCTTCGTTCCCGCCTTGAGGAGCTGGGAGAGGATCGCAGTGTGATCCCTCCGCCCGAGAGCCGAAAGGATCTGGTGGCACAGCATTACGTCAAGCACAATAAGCCAAAGGTGGTTGTTGTGAGTGTGCTTGCCGTGTCCTTTGTGCTGGTGGTGGCGTTGCTGATCGCCCTCATCGTGGGTGTGGTCAATCGTAGAAATAAAGCGGATTACGTGTTTTATTTTGGAGAGGAAGAAGTGGAGTACAAATACGAATCTGTGGTCATTAACGATGTTCTGTACGTGGATATGAATCGCTTTGCCGCCTATACGGGTATGACGGTCAGCGGCTCGGCCGAACGCATGAAATATCTGATTTCGGACGATCAGTTTTTGAAGTTTGAGAACGAGAGTGAGTATTTTGTCATCAACGGCGTCAAGCTCTTGATGCCAACCCCCGCCTACGTCAAGGACGGAAACTGCCTTGTTCCGTATCCCGTGCTGTCAAAGGCGGTGGAGATGGGCGTCAGCTTTCAGCTGGAGTCGGGTAAGCACATCGTGCGGATTGTGCGCAAATCTCAAATGGTGGAGGACAAGGAGATCTTTGATGCCATTGCCTTTTCCACGCTGATGTTTGATCAGCCGGCGCAGATCGTGATCGAGGAGCATGAGCTGGATATGACGTACAGCTTGGATATTTCTGCGGTGGAGGCCTATATTGATCCTGTGGATAACGAACGGTTTTTGGTGTTGGCGAATCCTCAGCACCCCGTGGGACCCGATTACCTGCCGGGAACGATGGAGCGTATTCCCGCCAAGTGGTGCAAAAAGGATATGCAGCTGGAGCAAACGGCTCTTGTGGCGCTTGAGGCCATGATGGAGGCGATGGCGGCCGACGGCATCACCGACGTATACGTTACCAGTGCGTTCCGCAATTACCAATATCAGCAAACGCTGTATAACACCTATCTCAATCAGGAAATGAGCAAGGGACTGACACGGGAGCAGGCGGAGAAGGAGGTGCTGAAGTATTCGGCAAAGCCGGGAACAAGCGAGCATCAAACGGGGCTTTGCGTGGACTTTATCACCGATTCCATGAACAACAATCTGACCAATGCCTTTGAGGGAACGGCAGCCTTTATGTGGCTGTCTCAGAACGCGTATAAGTACGGCTACATTCTGCGGTATCCCGATGATAAAAAGGATGTGGTGTACTATAATTACGAGTCATGGCATTATCGCTTTGTGGGTAGAACGGCTGCCTGCGAGATCTATGAAAAGGGCATTTGCCTGGAGGAATACTTGGAGCTGATAGCACAGTGAGGATTTGACAGCGTATTCACAGCGAATGACGCTTGACAAATATCGACTTTTGTGTTATACTTTCACTATACATCATGTAAAAAGGAGGAGTTCTTCAATGGAAGAAACCATGACAAACTTTTTAAACACCATTGTGGCATGGGCAACCAGCACAGGCATCAAGATCATTATTTCGTTGGTGATTCTGCTGATTTCGTTTAAGCTCATTAACTTCTTGGGTAAACGCATTATCAAAATAGGGGAGAAGAAGAATGCTGATAAGACCATTTTGAAAACCTTGGCTTACGTGTCTAAGTTGGCCTTGAAGATCCTTGTGGTCGTTTGCCTTATTGGCTATTTGGGCATTGATACCAGTGCCATTACCGCTTTGATTGCATCTCTCGGCTTGTGTGTCGGCTTGGCAGTGAACGGTACGCTTTCAAATCTGGCAGGCGGTGTTCTCATTCTGCTCACACGTCCCTTCAAGGTGGACGATTTCATTGAGGCGCAGGGTGTGTCGGGCGTAGTTGCCGATATTCACATCACCAACACCAAGATTGTGACCGGCGACAACAAGGTTGTGTATATTCCCAATGCATCACTCGCTAACGGTAATATTGTGAATTATTCCGAAAAGGACACTCGCCGTGTAGACCTTGATTTTTCGATCGCTTACGATGCCGATGCTGATAAGGCGATTGACATTATCCGTACGCTGATCGAATCGCATGCTTTGGTTTTGAAAGACAAGGACACTTTTGTCAGAATGGCGGCTCACGGAGCCTCCAGCATTCAGATTAAAGCCCGCGCTTGGGTCAAGAGCGAGGATTATTGGACGGTATATTTTGATCTTACGGAGTCTGTAAAGAAGGAATTTGACCAAAATGG
>SVTU01000098.1 GCA_015063655.1 Oscillospiraceae bacterium | reverse complement strand
ATGCGATTAACATAACTCTCAAAGAAGTACACTTGGAGGATAACGCTTTGAAAGTCTGCTCATCAATATACTTTGTTCTATATAGCAGTTCAAGCCAATATCCTGTTTCGCTTGCTTCTTTAAGAGCTATTTCAAATTTGGATATAAAGTCCTTCGTTCCTTGTGCGTATTGTGCTTCGTGAATATTAGCTCCAATAGAGGTGCCGCTTCTGCCGATTTGGTTGGATATAATCGTTTCGTGATTAGATTTTAGAAACTTAACGAGGTTTATGATGTCAACGGAGAAGTCCATTGAAAGTTCGACGAGTTTGTTCTCTTTCATAGCTACACCTCCTATCACCGCTATTATACTACAAAATCAGTTGTTTGTCAAATGATGCATCGCCTACGGCGATATGATGCATTTGCTTCGCAAATATGATGTTGCTCCACTGCGTTCCGCAATGATGCGATGTTTGCCATAAAATGTGGCGAAGCCACGCATCATTAGGCGAAGCCGTCATCATTTGCCGCAGGCAAACATCATTCAAAAAACGCACCTTTGTCTACCGACAAAGGTGCGTTTTTTGTTGGCTTAAACGAGTGAAAAGGTCAAAAATCGAGGTAATTGCGAAAAAAAGGTCAACTAGTTACCTTCAATTTTCACGATATAACGGCTATTCTCACCATACACAATTGTTCCTGTATCGTGTACATCTATTCCGATATTGCTCGTCATATCAAACCAAAGCGGATCTTCTCCGCCATCAACGGTAACAGCACGCAAATCAAACCATAATTCAGAAACTGAAAAAGAAAAATGATATGTATTATCAATATCGTAATCACCGACATACGTAACAAAGGAATTGTTATCGATATCTTTTTTCATATTGTTGATAACTTGGAAGCTTGGAATAGTTATTAGCGAGAACAACAAGCAAATAACAGTAATGCTCGCCTGTGCTATCAAGGACTTTTTTAGAATCTTGGTATTTTTTTGCTTATCTTTATTCTTTTTATAGTAGCAGAACGGAGCAATCCAAATAATACCTACTATAATAATTATTAAGGCATAGATAATTGCTATGTCAATAATCGTTTTGTTGATTAGAGATTGCATTTGCTCAACATAGTTCATATATATCACCCCTTGCGAAAATATTATATCACACTTTCGCCAATAAATCAAGGAGCGAGCCTTGTATATCTTAATGATGCATCGCCTGCGGCGATATGATGTTTTTCGCTTCGCTCAAAATGATGTTGCTCCCGTTGGTCGCAATGATGCGATGTTTGCCATAAAATGTGGCGAAGCCACGCATCATTAGGCGAAGCCGTCATCATTGGCGGAGCCAACATCATTTGCCGCAGGCAAACATCATTCAAAAAAGGAACTTTTGTCTGGTAGACAAAAGTTCCTTTTTTGTTGGCTGGGATAGCTGGACTCGAACCAGCGGAGTGCAAGAGTCAAAGTCTTGTGCCTTAACCAACTTGGCTATATCCCATCGTTACCGAAATATTATAGCACAAAAGTGCTCGGGTGTCAATAGGTTTTTGTATTCTTTTGTGTGATTCTCTCCTCGCCGTCAAAAACGTACGGGAGTATTCTCGCTTTCTGTCGAGATACTCCCGTACCGTTATTCCTTGAGTGCCCGCACCGTGGTGCGGTAGTATTTCTCCTGAAACTGAATGGCCTTTGCCATATCCTCGGCAGTTGGTGTCATACCCTCGGGGGCTGCGATCAGCTTATCCTCCACGTCGTCGGCTCGGTATGCAATGCCCACCACACGGCAGCTTACATGCGTCTGCGGTGTATCATAGCCCAGCACGTACACATCAAGCTCCTCGCCGTCTCCGCCAAGCACGCCCGCTACATACCCATAATTGATGGGATACACCAGCGTGCGATCCTTTTTGTGATGAACGTATCCGACGGGGCGGTCGATCTCCACCTCCACCGTTTTTCCCAAGTACGCCTCTACCAGCGCATGGCGCTCCTCAAGCGTCATCGGCACGTTTGGCTCGCTCATAGCTTCCCCGCCGTGCGCAGTACGCTCTCGGCCTGCTCCAGTGTCATCTGTGCGACCTGAGCCTTGGCCTCGTCAAGCATCTTGGTACGCTCTGCCAAAAGTGCCCGCTGTGCGTCATTCACCACCTTGGTAGCTCTGAGCTTGGCTCTCTGCTGCTCGTTTTCGGTGTAATCCGCAATGGCCTGCTCCGCCAAGCGACGCTTCTCCTGCATCTCCTGCTCCACTCGCTCACGAAGCTCTGCGATCTGCTTTTCCTGCTCCAAAAGAGCTGTCTTCTTTTCCTTGAGTGCCTCCTCCTCGATGCGATCCTGCTCAGCCCGTGCCTTGATAGCACGCTTGGCAGGCGCATACATCAAAAGGAACATCAAAACAAACAAAAGTATGGCATTCACAATATGTAAGGCAACGTGCCATGTCTTAAGGAGCCACACGTCTCGGTAGGCAAAGCCTGCCAACAGCACAGATGCGTAGGTCAGGAGCGTTCCAAAGCCCGAGAGCCAGAGAGAGAGCCTGCACGCCGTGCTTCTTTCCTTCTCTCTCGTATCCGCTTTGCTCATAGCCCGAGACAGGCAGTATCCGCCAAGCAACGCCATCAGCGTGGCAAGGCATGCCACAAAAAGCCCTATGTACAGAGGCACGAAGCCCCCTGCCTTCTCCACAGCCTCTGCCGTTTCTTCCTCCTCGGCAAAGGCGATCACGGTACAAGCCGTCAGCGCCATCAGCACCGCCAGCACCGCACATAAGCATCGAAAGGTCTTCTGCATATGTCCCTCCGTTACGTGGCCTGGATAAAGTCTATGCTCTTCACAAAGCCGTCCTTAAGCCCGATCTTGAGGCTCTTGTTGCCCGAGGTATAGGTCATCACCGTATCGGTAGCGGTGGTGGCCTCGCCGTAGGCCTTCACCACGGCATCTCTTGCTGAGCCAATGGTAATGCCCTTGGCGGTTTTGATGCCGTCATCGGTAAAGGTCAGCTGATCAATGGTCTGCTTATCCCCCACCGTCAGCACCGTAACGGTCAATGAAGGATAGGTATACACGGTCAGCGTGCCCTGTCCTGCACAGCTTCCGCCCTCCTTTTGCGAGGTGGGCGTGCCAAGAGCGGCGATCACGTCCTTGGCGTCGCCGCCAAGCTCTATGGTGGTATTCTGATAGGTCACGGCATAGGTGACCCCTGCGGGAGAAGGCTGTCCCCCTTCTTTCTTAGTCGTCTCTGCCTCCTTATCGCAGGCGATCATACACACCGCCATCAAAACGCACAGTGCAAGTGCGATCCATTTTTTCATGCTTTGCTCCTTTCTGCTTTCCTTTGCTTATAGATCTCTATGCGAGCCGTCCACGCCTCGCATAGGTCGCTTTCGGCTCTGCGGTCAGACAAGCCGTGCTCATTTTGCAGGATCTCTCCAAAATAGCGTGTCAGCTTCTCTGCTCCGTATACGTTCAAATGCAAGCCCCCGTCATAGGTGTCGGTCGACCAATCCAAGCCGATCGCCTCACACTCGGGAATAAAATTATAGTAGGACAAGCCGTATCTGTCGGCATAGTCCACGACTTGCTGCTCCCACTCGTCATGCCACCAATACATCCAGGAATTGGTGGGTGCCTTCATGAGAATCAGCTCGATGCCGTTGTCCTCGCACAGCGTGCGCATCTTGTTCAAATACAGCCATGCGTTGTCCTCGATGGTATAATCCAGCTGCTCCAGGCCCTCGGAGAAATCCGTTTGCGGTACGATGCCCGTTTGCATCAGATACCCGCTGTCGGACACGGTTGACGAGCGAAACATATAGCGCACGTCGTCACCCGTCAGCGAGCCGATACGGGAATGGAAGCGAAGCAGGGGAAATACGTATTCGATAGCATGCTCTCCCTCGGTCATGGAGGCACGGATCGCCCCCACCTTGCTTTTCGACCATTTCATGCCGTCCAGCGTCATACGGTTGTACGCCTCGCTTTGCGGCGTGCCGTATTTCAAGGACAGCACGTTAAACACAACCGCCTTGGGCACCTCATAGCGCAAGGTCTCCTCAAGCAGATAGTAGGAATGCCAAACCAGCTGCTGAGCACTGCCCCGTATATAGGAGGATATGCCGTATTGCTCCCACAGCACGGCAGGCACGATGCTTTCATAGACCTCACAGTCACCCACGAATATAACGTCATGGTTGCCCGCCTCTGCGTAATATTCGGCGATCAACGCCCCCTCGGGGTTGTCGGTGTACTTGGGCATCACCAGCCGCTGACACAGCCCAAGCACCGTGGCAAACACCAGCACCGCAGACAGAATGATCAGGATTCGTTTTTTCATATCACACCTCCCGATCAGAACTGATTGTAAATAAACTGTGTGGCGTCATAGCCTACACCGTATGCACCGAACAAAAGCACACACACAAGGAGCGTACCAAAGAGGGCCGCCGACAGCACGGGGCGATCATACAAGCGGTCTCTGACGCTTCGCTTGACGCCAAGACGGCTGACTATGCTCATCACCGCCACGCCCACAGCCAAAATCACGTAATCCACCGCAGAAAGCCCCAACGGCGTCAGCCCGCCGCTAAACAGCACGGGAAGATTGAATTGCGTCACCATACTGCCCCACATGCGGAACGTTAGGGGCACGTCTCGGTACACGTCAAGCGAGCGGATCAGCCCCATCAAGAGGAAGGTACGCACCGCCATAAATTTTGTGTAAGGTACGGACGAGGTCAGCCTCGGCGCACGCTCGCGGAAGCGGCGGTACAATGGCTCACACTCCTGCGAGATCAGGATCACCACACAGTTGAGCAATCCCCACACGATAAAATTCCAGCCCGCGCCGTGCCACAGTCCCGTTAAAAACCACGTGGCAACGGTGGCCGTATACACGGGAATGCGCTTGCCCACCGCCTTACCAAGCAGCTTGCGGCTGCTCTTGGAGAGCGACAGCATGGGACGGCTGACGGACAAGGGATAAAATATGTAATCGGTAAACCACGTTCCCATGGTGATATGCCAACGGTTCCAATACTCCTTGGTGG
>SVTU01000002.1:17740-38605 GCA_015063655.1 Oscillospiraceae bacterium | reverse complement strand
CATATCCTCGGGCAGGTCGAACACGTCCCCGAGAATGGAAAAATCGTATTTCCCCTGATATTCGATGTTGTGAATGGTAAACACGGTGCGCATGTCCGCATAGGCGGAGATATGGCGGTAATGACGGTTGAGATATACCACCGAAAGAGCCGCCTGCCAATCGTGCGCATGCAGCACGTCGGGATAAAAATCGATATGCGGCAGCATCTCAAGGGCGGCACGGCAGAAAAAGGCATACCGCTCTCCGTCGTCAAAATGGCCGTACAGTCCGCCCTCTCGGGAAAAATAATACTCGTTATCAATAAAATAATAGGTCACGCCGTTGCGAAGCAAGCGAAAAATACCGCAGTACTGCCGACGCCATGCGAGCGGTACCTCCAGCACCGCCACCTGCTCCATCTGCTCACGGAATGCAGGACTGACAGCGGCATACAAGGGCATTACGACACGGACGTCAGCTCCCTCGGCAGCCAGTGCCGCAGGCAAGGAGCCTAGTACGTCCCCAAGTCCGCCCGTGGCGGCAAAGGGCAGTGCCTCTGCTCCCACAAATAAAATTTTTTTCATGCTATGGGTTCCTTTCTAATTCTCCTGCAGGGCAAGTCTCGGCGCAAGAACCGAGGCCTGCCGCAGGACAGTGAATTCAGCTTATACCATTCTTCCCTTTCCAATGTAGAACGGCATGCTTTCGTGCCCTGACAGCCTGCGGCCGTCCTTGATAAGCACGTTCTTATCGGTGATCACGCAGTTCAGCTCCACGTTGTTACCCGTATAGGTATCCTGAAGCAGAATGGAATTGCGGATCACCGTGCCCTTGCCCACCTTTACACCGCGGAAGATGATGGAGTTTTCCACCGTTCCTTCAATAATACAGCCGTCTGCCACGTAGGAATTGCTGACCTTGGCATTGGCGGAATAGATGGTGGGGGCACTGTTGCGCACCTTGGTCAAAACGGGGCGGTGGCGCACGTTAAACAAGCCCTTCCGAACGTCCTGCTCCAAGAGGCGCATCGAGCAGGCGTAGTAGCTCTCCATTGAGGTGATCTGCAAAAAAGCACCCTCGTACGGATAGGCGTACACACGGCTCTTGGACACGATCTTACGAACAAGATCACGGTAAAAATCACGGTAGCCCCGTGTCATAGCCTCCTGCAAAAGACCGAGCAGGAAGGTACGGCGGATCACCATAATATTGGAGCTGACCGTTACGGCACGGTGCTTGGGCGCATAGCCCGTCACCTCGGTCACTCTGCCGTCGACATCGCTCTTGACCTCATACATATCCTCGGGGTGGAATGCCTCGGACGGAGCAAACGAACGGGTCACAATGGTCAGATCCGCTCCCTTTTGCTCATGAGCCTCCAACACCTCGGAGAGATCGATGTTACAAATAACGTCACAATCCGAAAATACGATATAATCCTCGTTACAGCGGGAGATAAAGTTGGTGGCGCCCAGCAATGCCTCAAGGCGTGTGGAATACAGCGTGGACGAGCCTGCGTTCTCATAGGCGGTGATAAAGGGGGGCAGGAATTTGATACCGCCCGAGCGGCGAGCCAGATCCCAGTCCTTACCCGTTCCGATATGGTCCATCAGAGACCGGTAATTGTTATGTGTGATGATACCCACCTTGGTGATACCCGAATTGACCATGTTGGACAGCGGGAAGTCCACAAGGCGATACCGACAGCCAAAGGGCACGGACGCCATGGTACGCATGGCGGTCAGCTCGGGAATAGCGGAATCGTGAATATTCGAAAAGATCAAGCCTGCAACTGTCATCGTCTTATTCTCCCTTCCATTCCGAAATCATGGCATTGTCGCCGATCACCGCATGCTCGGGCACGCTCACGCCGTTTCCCAGCACCGTGATGCCGCAGGCCGTGTCACGTGCCACGCCTACCGAAGCACCCTTTCCGACGGTAACGGAGGAATCCAGCATACAGTAACGCACCGCGGCGCCCTCGCCGATCACCACGTTATCAAATATCACGCTGTCCTCCACAACGGCACCCTTCATAATACGCACACCGCTTCCGATCACGGAGTTGCGCACCGTGCCGTGTATCTCACAGCCCTGCGTGACCGAGCTGTTGACCACCTTGGCGTCCTCACCCACAAACTGCGGAGAGGATGCGCCGTGACGGGAATAAATGCGCCAGCCCTCATCGTTCAAGGACAAGGCGGGCGACTCACCGAGAAGATCCATATTGGCCTCCCAGAGAGAGTCGATCGTTCCCACGTCCTTCCAATAGCCCGCAAAGGGATACGCATACATGCGCTCTCCTGCCGAAAGCATGGCGGGAATGATGTTCTTACCGAAATCGTTGGCACTGTCGGGATCCGAGGCATCGGCGCACAGATACTCAAACAGCTTATCCTTATTGAAGATATAGATACCCATGGAGGCCTTGTTGCTATCGGGCTTCTTGGGCTTCTCGGAGAACTTATAGATCTTGCCGTCCTCCTCGGTGCTGAGAATACCGAAGCGGCTTGCCTCCTCCATGGGGACCTCAATGACCGCAATGGTGCAGTCGGCATTCATCTTCTTGTGGTAATCCAACATGGCAGCATAATCCATGCTGTAGATATGGTCTCCCGACAGGATCAGCACGTAATCGGGATCGTATAGCTTGATAAACTCCATGTTCTGGTAGATGGCGTTGGCCGTTCCCCGATACCAGTCTGCTCCGTTCTTTCCCTGATAGGGGGGCAATATCTTCACACCGCCGTTGGCTCGGTCAAGATCCCACGGCAGGCCGTTTCCAATGTAATCGTTCAGTACAAGGGGCTGATACTGCGTCAGTACGCCAACCGTATCCACCCCTGAATTGATACAGTTGGAAAGCGGAAAGTCAATGATGCGGTACTTTCCTCCAAAGGATACGGCAGGCTTTGCCGTTTTCTCCGTCAGCGCATACAGACGGCTTCCCTGTCCGCCCGCCAACAGCATGGCTACACATTCTTTTTTGCGAAACATGATGATCTCCTTTGCTTGTTTTATTGGTACCACCCTCGTGGTTTATGCTCTGTTTTTTGCCATACCTATAAGCATGGCCGTATATGGCGGCACGCTCACACATGCCCTCGTCGTTTCGATCGACCGTCCCATACCGCCGTATTCGACACGGTCTGTGGAAAACAGCACCTCATAGGACAAGCAGTCCTTGCCCGACGGCGTCCACGTCAGCATCCTCTCCGTTAGGTTGATCAAGGCCATTACCGTCTCTCCGCTCGGGGCATACCGCTCATACACCGCAAGCGGCTCGCCCGATGCAAGCAGACGCATACCGTCCCCCCACAAGGCAGGACAGGCAAGATAGTACTGTCCGAGCGAGGCCATACAGCGAACATACGTCTGTCTGTCTGTGGGTACTTGCTTACCCCACGGCACAGCCCTCATCGGCTCAAACGCCTCATTCCATGCCACGTCACAGCCCATAAAGGTCAGTTTTTTTCCCACGTACCACATTCTGTGTGCCATATAGGCACGCAGAACGGCAAGCCGCAGGCTCTCGTCACCCGCCACACGTGAGAAAAGCGACCCCAGAGGCGGGCAAACGTCATCGTGCGACAAGGCCAACAGCTCCCTGCCGCTCGTTTCGGGACACAGCTGTCCCCTTTGTCCCGCCGAGGCAAGAAAGGAGAGCGTCTGCTCACGCCACGTGCGGCTCCAGGCTAAGTCAAAGCCCAACGCCTCGCCCTCCGTGCCAAGCACAGGCACGTCCGCCGTCGGGGCATCCGACACAAGCACGGCACGGGGCACGGCTCGGTGAAGCCTCTCGGTCATATAGCACAGACGCTTGGCATGCCCCTGCTGTGCAAGCTCCCGCACGTAGCACAGGCGCAGGCCGTCCAAATGATAGGCCGTCAGCCAGTGGGTACAGGCTGTCAGCCACAGCGACCACGATGCCCCCTCCGCCATATCCGCAGGCGGAACGGTATCCATCAGAACGCCAAGCCCCGCCTCATGCGCCGCCCCTACGAGGTGCGCTACGCCCTCGGGGGAGAGGACCTCGGCGGCAGGTGCCAAGGGGCATATAGGCTGATAGCCCCATGCTCCCTCTGTCTCGTTCTGCCCAAGCGGCATCAGACATAGGTGCGTATAGCCCATGCGCTTGGCATATATCATCAGCTCGGTAACAGCATGCTCCGTTTTCTCTCGGCCGCACCCGAAAAGAAGGGTGGCCGCATGCACCTCATAGGCGTGCCAGGGGTGCTTGGCAGTCTCTTTGGCGGTGCGCTCGGCATACGAAAACCAGCCGCTGTCCCGCCATGCGGGCAGGGTCGGCCGATCGACCGTAGCATACACCTCGTTCCCTATGCGCTTGGTTTGCAGAGCGTACGGATCGGGATAGCTTTTCTGCTCCCCGTTCGCGCCCGTCACGGTATAGCGATAGCCAACGCCGCTCTCAAGAGCGCCCCGAGGGGCTGTTCCCTCAAACACACCCTGCCCCGAGGGGGTAAGAGAGAGAATTCCTTGCCCGTCCTCACGAAGCACCTCTGCCGACAAGGCATGCGGAGCATACAGCCGCAGGCGTATGCCTGCCTCGGTCACGCATGCACCGAAAAAGGCTTGGGCATGCTCGGCTGTTCCATCGAAAAAGGAAGAAAGAGAGAAGTCCGCCTCGGTCAGCTGTTTCATACGGTGTCCTTCTCCTTCCTCGCCCTTTTCCGCTTCGGTGGGCATATAAATCATTCCTTATACTAATTATATCACGCTATCCTTTTTTTGTCAATGAACAATTCATGGTCACGATAACAATTCCTTCCCAAAAATTCCGCATTTTTCCATCGATATATACGTTTTTTTAAAAAAGTACGCCATCCAAAATGGCGCAGGCTCTTGATTTCCCGACGGGGGTATGGTACAATATAAGCTGTAATAGTATCTATATTGTGCGAAAGGATGCCAACATTATGACAAACAGAGAGAAATTTATAGAAATATACCGTTCCTGCATTCACCGTGAGGGGGCAGATAAGCTGCTCGAATGGCTGACATCTCCCGACCGCTCGGATTTCTTCACCGCTCCCGCCTCCACCCGCTTTCACGGCTCGTACGAGGGCGGCCTGCTTGAGCATAGTCTCAACGTCTACGAATGTCTGTGCGACTTTGTGAAGCGTCCCCGCTTTGCCGAAACATACGGCTTCACCTTCTCCGAGGAGAGCCTCGCCATTGCCGCCCTGCTCCACGACTTGTGCAAGGTCAATTTTTACCGCACCGAAATGCGAAACGTCAAGCGCAACGGTGTGTGGGAGGCTGTTCCCTACTACACCATCGAGGATAATCTCCCCTACGGCCACGGTGAAAAATCGGTATACATCATCTCGGGCTATATGCGCCTGACACGTGACGAGGCCTTTGCCATTCGCTATCACATGGGCTTCTCGGGTCCCGAGGACGCCAACCAGGTCGGAAAGGCCCTGGAGATGTTCCCACTCGCCTTTGCTCTGTGCGTAGCGGACATGGAGGCCTCCTACTACATGGAGGGCATCCAACCGCCCCCGCAGGGCTGATCGAACAAAACAGAAAGGAAGATTGATATGTCTGAGCTTTCCTATCCCACCCCACACATTGCCGCTACCCCCGAGCAGATCGCACCCACCGTGCTGATGCCCGGCGACCCTCTGCGTGCCCGCTTCGTTGCCGAGCATTTTTTGGAGAACGCCGTTCTCTTTAACAACGTGCGCGGCGTGCAGGGCTATACGGGTACCTTTGAGGGAACGCCCGTCTCCGTTATGGCCAGCGGTATGGGCATGCCGTCCATCGGCATTTACAGCTACGAGCTGTACAGTGCCTTTGGCGTGGACAACATCATTCGCATCGGCTCGGCAGGCGCGATGCAAAAGGACGTCCGTGTTCGAGACATCGTGCTCGGCATGGGAGCTTGTACCAATTCCCGCTATGCCGAGCAATACCGCCTGCCCGGCACCTTTGCCCCCTTGGCGGATTTTACGCTTTTGCAAAAGGCCGTTTCGGTTGCCGACAGCCTAGGCCTCACCTATCACGTAGGCAACCTGCTCTCCTCCGATACCTTTTATGATGACGATCCCAACGCCAATGCCGCTTGGCGCCGCATGGGCGTGCTGGCCGTAGAGATGGAGGCCGCCGCTCTGTATATGAATGCCGCCCGCCTGGGCAAGCGTGCGCTTGCCGTCTGCACGGTATCCGACTCACTCATCACGGGTGAGGCATTGGATGCCGAGGCAAGGCAGACTTCCTTTACCGATATGATGACCCTTGCTCTGCGCACGGCGCAGGCCATGGGCTGACAGTATGAAGATGACGTATCAGCGTGTCTTTCTTGTGGTGCTTGACAGCTTCGGCATCGGCGAGGCCGCCGATGCCGAAGCGTTTGGCGACACGGGGGCGAACACCCTTCGCTCCCTCATACAAACGGGACGCCTGCACGTTCCCCACCTGCGTTCCCTGGGGCTTGGCAATATCGACGGAGTGCATGAGCTTCCCGCCGTATCTGCCCCGCTTGGCGCACACGCCCGCCTTGGCGAACGCTCTGCGGGCAAGGATACCACCGTGGGTCATTGGGAGCTGGCGGGGCATATTTCAAAACAGCCTATGCCCGTTTTTCCCTGCGGCTTTCCCGATGAGCTGATCGAGGCCTTCCGCTCCGCCACGGGCTATGACGTGCTGTGCAACCGTCCCTACTCGGGTACAAGGGTCATTGCCGATTACGGCGACGAGCATCGCAAAACGGGCAAGCTCATCGTCTACACCTCGGCGGACAGCGTGTTTCAGATCGCCGCCCACGAGGATATCCTGCCCCGAGACGAGCTGTATTCCGTGTGCCGTGCGGCACGCAAGCTGCTTGTCGGTCAGTACGGCGTAGGGCGTGTCATCGCCCGTCCCTTTGCGGGCCGGTCGGGGGCTTACTACCGCACCGACGGTCGGCAGGATTTTTCCCTCGTGCCTCCGCACGGTCTCTTGCCCGAGGCCGTTTGCGAATGCGGACTTGACTGCATCAGCATTGGAAAGATCTCCGATATTTTCGCCGACGTGCGCTTCACCGAAGCCACGCACACCGAGAGCAACGCCCACGGACTTGCCCTCACCGCCGCCTACCTTGACCGCTCCTTCCGCGGACTTTGCTTTGTCAACCTGGTGGATTTTGATTCCGCCTACGGGCATCGGCGTGACCCCCTGGGATATGCGCAAGCTCTGAATGAATTTGACGCATGGCTCGGCACGTTTTTGCCCCGCATGCGTGAGCATGACCTTTTCATGATCACCGCCGACCACGGCTGTGACCCCACCTTTACCAAGACCACCGACCACACAAGGGAATACGTCCCCCTGCTCGTAGCGGGACACGGCGTGCGCCCGCTGTCACTCGGCACACTGCAAGGCTTTTCCTGCGTGGGTGCTACGGCAGCGTATGCCTTGGGCGTGCCCCTTTCGTGCGACGGCCGCCCCCTCACCGCCCTGTTTGAAAAGGAGTGATACGAATGGAAAAGAATACGTTACTCACCATGGCCAAGGAAGCACGCAGTAAGGCCTATGCCCCGTATTCGGGCTTTGCCGTGGGTGCGGCTCTTTTGTGCGAGAATGGCAGGATCTATTGCGGCTGCAACGTTGAATCCGCCTCCTATTCCCCCACCGTGTGCGCCGAGCGTGTGGCCTTCTTTCGTGCCATCGCCGAGGGCGAACGCCGCTTCGTAGCCATCGCCATTGCGGGTGCAAAAATAGGAGAACAGCCCATCAAGCCCTGCCCGCCCTGCGGTGTGTGCCGTCAGGTCATGCGGGAGTTTTGCGACGGGGATTTTGCCGTACTCCTGTGCAACGGGGAAAATGGGTATGAGGAGCATACGCTCGACTCTCTGCTCCCCCTTGGCTTTTCTTTGTAATCCAACATGAAAGGAACGTCTATGAAACACGATCGCCGCCGCTCCCGCCGACTCTCTCTGCTTCGCTTCCGCTACGCCATGCCCCTGATCTGTACCGTTCTGACCGCCCTGTACGGCTTCGTGCCCTGCATGCGCTTCACCGTGGGCGGAGAGGCGGGCAAGCAGAACGTCGCCCTGTGGGGCTTGATGTCCAATGCTTGGACCGTCATTCGCCAATACCTGTTCCATAACGAGGGGCAGAAGGACAGTATGACCACTGCCTTTTCCACCACCGTCACGGTGCTGATGGCCTTGTGCATCGTCCTGCTTCTTGCCGCACTGGCTCTCGCCGTGTGGGAGCTGTGCGTAGGGCTTCACGCCATCGAAGGGCATGCGCCGAATGCCATGCGTCGCTGGTACGTGGCCGTTTTCCCGCACCGTACCATCCCGTCGGTGCTGTATCTGCTCCCTCTTCCCCTTACGCTGTTTCCGCACATGCTCGTAGCGTGCTATGACCGTTTGCTGATCTATGCCGCCACCGTGCAGTATACCTTTGCGCCGCCCTTTGCCACTGCCCTTGTGCTTTGGCTTATGTCCGTGATCCTCTCTGCCGTTTGCGTGCGCTACGAGCGCATTGAGGGCACGGATCCGTACGCTCTTCGCCACGCATCTTGCAGCGACTCTGCCGACAGCGGCGACGGGGAGGATGTCGAGAAGCATTACGACAGACGGGAAGAAACACCCGAGGAAAAGACCGAACGCCTGCGCCGTTTGTTTGGCGAGGGCTCGGACACACAGCCATAACCCTAGCCTATCCCATTCTGAACGGAGGATGTTATTTTGATACAAGCACACAATCTTTCCTACCGCACCGCAACGGGCTATGCCGTCAAGGACATGAGCTTTACTCTGTCTGCGGGCGGTATCCACGGCATACTCGGTCACAAGGGAGCGGGCAAGACCACCCTGCTCCACCTGCTCTCGGGCGTGCTGTCCGCTACGGACGGCTCACTGACCGTGAGCGGACACGACATGAGCAAGGATGCCCGTGCCGTGCAGGCACGCATCGGCTACCTGCCCTCGGCCGAGCCCTTGTATAACAGCATGACCGTAAGTGAATATTTGGATTTTATCGGAGAAGCCAAGCGTGTCGCCCCCGACAAGCGGTTTCGCCAGATTAAAAGCGCTCTGGAGCTGACCGAGCTTTCGGACGAGGCTGACAAGCTGCTCGCCCGTTGCTCACTCTCGGTGCGCCGACGGGTCGGCGTGGCGCAGGCACTCCTTGGCAATCCCGATCTCATTTTGATGGACGAACCGCTGCGGGGGCTTCCCCCCTCGGATGCCAAGCTGCTGTGCGAGCTGCTTGAAAAGCTTGGCAGTGTGAAGACCTTGGTCGTCAGCAGTGCTTCTCTGTCCGACCTTGCTCCTCTGTCTCGGGACATTTTGCTGTTGGACGGCGGAACGGTGCTGGCTCACGGCAGTCTGTCACAGCTGGAGGCCCGTCTGTCCAACACCCCCACGCTCGCCCTGCGTGTGCGTGCCGACGAGCGTGCCTTGGTCGACTCGCTCGGCCGCATCGACGGCGTGCTATCCTATACCGTAACGGAGTATGACAAGGGAATCGTCAGCCTTACGCTGGAATACGAGCCGAGCAGTGCTTTGCCGAGCACGATCGCCGAAAGCCTATCCGCCCTCGGCTATACCGTGCTTTCGGTGCGCTCCGAAACGCTCACGCTTGCCTCGGTCTACGCCTCGATGAAGCCTGCCGAGCCCGTGAAGGACAAAAAGGCCGCACCGACGTCAGGCAAGAGCAAAAGAGGGGGTGGCAAGCGATGATGACCGTTTTCAAGCGTGAGCTTCGTTCTCTCTTCCACAGCATCTTCTCCTATCTGTTCCTTGGTGTCATGCTGGCGGCCACGGGGCTTCTCGTCACCTTCAACCATCTCTCCAAGCTCTCCCCCGCCCTGTACGCCGCCTATAACATTCTGTTGCTGACGGCCTCTCTTTTGCTCCCCCTGCTGACCTGCACGCTCTTTTCGAATGAGCGCAAGCAAGGCACTCACGTGTTGTTATTCGCTCTGCCACTTCGACAGAGCGACGTGGTGCTTGGCAAGCTGTTGGCTCTGCTTGCCTTGGTTGGACTGTCCGCTCTCGGCAGTGCCGTATATCCCCTTTTGTTCTCGGCCTTCGGTGCGGTAGACTATCTTGCCTGCTATAACGGCCTGATCGGCTTTTTGGCAGTATGCCTTGTGTTTCTCTCCTTTGATGTGCTGATGGCCGTGCGCTTCTCCCGTCCCTACGTGTGCCTCGTCGCCTCGTATGGCTTGGCCGTGGGTGTGTTTGCCACAGACCTGCTCTCCATGCTCCTGCCCGCCACGGCGACCGTCTCCCTTGTGGGCTTGCTGATCATGGCACTCCTCATCGGTGCGGGCATTCTTCTTGCCACACGCCGTCCGTCCCTCGGGATAACGGTAGGGGCACTGATCGCCGCCGTCGCCCTCATATGGTTCTTTGCACACAGAGAGTCCTTAGCAGGCGTGCTGACGTTGCTTCTGTCTACCGTATCCCTCTTCCGCCGCATGGAGCCGTTCACCCTGGGGCTGTTTGACGGAGAGCTGATCATTTTGGCTCTGTCCGCATCGGCTTTTTTCCTGTACATGGCCGTGCGCACCCTGCGCACGAGAAGAGATGCTATGCTCGGCTACACCCCGCACCGCATCCCCTCTCTCGGACACCGCGTCTTACCCCTATGTCTTGCCTTTTTGATCGTCCTGCTTAATCTATGCACGCTCCTGCTCCCCATCACCGCCCTGCAAAGGGACGTGACCGAGGGCGAACGCTTCACCCCCTCTGCCTCCACCGTTGCCTATCTGGACACGCTGGAGGAGGACGTTTCCATCTATCTGCTTGACGGTGACGGAACGGAAAAGAAGTTTGAAGCCTACATGGAGCGATATGCCTCGTACAGCGACCGCCTGCGGATCGCCAACGTCTCCTCCGAAACCCTCCGTGAGCTGCTTGGCACGGGCAACATCAGCCCGTACAGCCTGCTGATCATAGGGCCGTACCGCTACCAGCTCATTCGCTTTGACGACATGTTCCGCTATGCGGGTGGCTCGTACGGCGACTTCTCGGTCACCGAATACCGCTATTACGTTCAATACATGTATCAGGCTCTCACCCAGGGGCAAAACGTCAAGGATACCTTAACGGCACTTCTTAACGACTACGCCCTGCACTTTGTGGGCGAAGCCAAGATCACCGAGGCGATCGAATACGTCTCTCTGCCCGAGGTCCCCCGTGCCTATGCCCTGCAGGGGCATGGAGAGGACAGTGTGACCGAGGGCAATCTCGGCACACTGCTCACCAATATGGGCTACGCCTGCACCGAGCTTTCCCTGCCCGATGCTGCGGCCGTTCCCTCGGATGCGGGCGTTATCGTCATCAACGCCCCCAAGACGGACTACACCGAGGCTGAGGCCAATATGATCCTATCGTATCTCAAGGATGGCGGGCATGCGCTGATCATGACCAATCCCGCCAATGCCCTGATGCCAAACCTTTCCTCGATCCTCGCCTACTACGGCTCGGCGGCACTCTCCGATCCCATCACGCTCCCCGACAGCGAGACGCCGAACAGCTTTACCGCCGAGATCAATCCCGACCACGATTTCACCAACATTTTTTCCACCAACGAGGGCATGGTGCTGACGGATGCCTCTGCCATCGAGTATGACAGCTCCCTGAGAGGCCCGTTGCTGATCACGCCCCTGCTCACCACCCCCGAGAATGCCCTGTTGGGCGAGACGGCGGGTATGCATGCGGTGGCCGTGTGCATTGAAGAGCCCGTGGGAAGCAAAACCGCTAAGATCATTTGGGTGACGGGTGCCGACACCTTTAACGCCGAGGACACTAAGCTCTCCGATGCCGTGATGGCCTTCCCCACGTACGGCCTGATCTGGCTGAGCGAAAGCTACGAGTCCGAGGTTGGCGAGATCGACTCCAAGCCCTATTCAGAGCCCTCCCTGACCGTCAAGCAGTCTGCCGCCGTTTGGCTCGGCATCCTCACCATCGGTGTGCTTCCCGTCGGTGTGATCGGTGCAGGCGTGCTGTACCTCTACAAACGCAAAAAGAGATAAAAGTCCGTTGCATCAAGCATGCAGGATGATATCCGCCGCCAGTGGGGCGAAAGGTTGATCAAGGGCTTTTTCGGGACTGTTTTTTTGGCAGAGTTTTCCACAGGGCAAATGCATGCATAAGGCTCTGCAAAGCCAAGTAATATCAAGGTTTTCCACACTATCCACAGGGTTTTCCACAAGCATGTCGAAGAAAAAAGAAAAACGTCGAGTGGGGGATAAATCCATCTTGTTGGCTTATTTTAAGAAAAAAAACAGCATAAAAATGCACACAAATGCGCAAAAATACAAAAAAGTGGAGAAGCCGCAAAGAACAAACACGGAGCCTTTCCCTGCCATGACCGCAAAGCACGGTAAACACTGGCTTTTTCCTGTGGAAAACTAAAGGAATACAAAAAAGAGGCTGTCGCAAAGGCAATTTGCGACAGCCTCTTTGGTATTACGTTATACGTTTTTGCTGCTATCCAGATACATAACGACCTTACGGTTGTTATCCGAGCCGATCGAATTGGTGGACACACCCTCGATCTTCTGTACCTCAGAGTGAATGATGCGTCTTTCATAGGGATTCATAGGCTCAAGCATCACGCTCTTCTTGTACTTGATCACACGCTCTGCCATTCTTCTGGCCAAGGCACGAAGCGTCTCCTCACGCTTGGCACGGTAGCCCTCAACGTCCACCGTAATTCTGGCATATTCTCTCTTCACACCCTCCACCTTCTTGTTGGCGGCCAGGTTGGCAAGATACTGCAAGGCGTCAAGCGTCTCGCCGTGATGGCCGATGAGCACCGATGCGTTGCCGCCCTCGATGGCAATTCTGGTCTCATCCTCCTCAAGCTCGGTCACGGTGATCTCAGCCTCAAGGTTCATGTCTGCCACCAGCTTGCGAACGAAATCCACAGCAACGTCAGCGCCGCCGCAGGTGTAGACAGCACTGATCTTAGCCTCCTTAGCACCGATGCCGAGAATGCCCTTCTTCGGCTCCTCAAGCACGGTGACCTCCAGCTTTTCTACCGAAACGCCCAGCTCACGTGCGGCAAGCTCAGTGGCCTCCTCCACGGTCTTGGCGGTCATAACAATTTCTTTTTTCACTTTCTTACTCTCCGTATGCAAATCATTTATTGGTCGTCTTTTTTGTTTTTCTTCTTGGTCTTCTTCTCGTGCTTGGCCTCTTCCTTCATCGACACGTGGCCGAGCAGACTGTTTTCCTTGCCCGTCTCTGCCGCAGCGGCACCGTCCGAGGTCTTTTCCTCTCTCTTCACACCGCCCGTAGGATCGCCGATATAGTTGCCCTTCTCGTCGTAATCCTCATCGTCGATATGATGCAGGGAGCGAACCTTGCCCGCAGAGGCCGTGCGAGGCTTGTTTTTCTGCGTTGCCTCATAGGCCTTCTCGGCCGCCTTGTAATCCTCATCGGTAAAGGACGGGATCGGCATCGCCTTGCTGAGAATGGCCTGAATGCCAACGCCCAGCACGCACTTGATGATCCAGTACACACCGAGAGCGGCAGGCACCGTGAAGGAAATGAACACACTCATCAGAGGCATCATCAGATCCATCATCTTGTTGGAGCAGCCCATAGCGGCATCGTTCCCGGCAGGCTGATACATCAGCTTGCGGTTGATCTTCATGCTGAAGAAATAGGAAAGGAAGGTGATCAGCGGAACGAGCAGCAGCCAACCAAACTCCTTAAAGGAAGGCGTGGCGGCAAGGTCGATGGCACCGAACACCGTCAAGTTGGGGAGATCGGCCACACTGCCGATCTTCTCGGCAAAGCCCTCAACGCCTGCGAAGAAGCCGGGGCCGTCCGTCTCCATGATGCGGCGCACGGCACCCATCAGGTCGATGTTGCGCTCTGCCACAAAGGTGGTGCCCGCATAGTCGGGGTGCGCATTAACGGCCGTGATCAGGCTGTTGATCGTGCCCGTGGACAAGCCGCAGATATAGCGCAGGGGGTTGATCACGATGTTATACAGGGCAATGATCACAGGGAATTGGATCAGCAGAGGCAGGCAACCGCTCATGGGGTTGAAGCCCTCCTTCTGATACATAGCCTGAATGTCCTGCTGGATCTTTTGCTGCGTCTGGGGATCCTTGCTGTTGCCGTATTTCTTACGGATAGCCAGTTCCTTGGGGCGCAGACGTGCTTGCTTGATGGAATTCTTCTGTCTCTTGATGGACAGCGGGAGCATCAACAGCTCCACGATAACCGCAAACACAAGCAAGGCAAGAATATACTGATTGCCAAGCAAGGAATTGCAGATACGGATCACATATCCCATGGGGATATTGATAATATCCATAATACCGTTCATGTTTGTCCAACCGTTTTGCCGCAAAGTCGGCAAAACCCTCTCTTAGTTATTTGCGTTGTCATTGTCGGTTTTCGCTTCGTTCTCACCGTGATCCCTGCGGTACTTCGGAATACGCTTGGGCGGTACGGGGTCATATCCTCCTACGCAAAACGGATTGCAACGGAGAATGCGCCATACCGTTAGTCCAAAGCCCACAAAAAAGCCACGTTTGGTAAACGCCTCAACGGCGTAGGCAGAGCATGTCGGCGTAAAGCGACATGTGGGATTTCGTTTGAGCGGTGATAGAAACCTTTGATAAAAGCGAACAAGCCAGATACAAATATACTTCATATCAATATGGCCTATTGATGTGATCCCTGTTTGTCTGCTTCCGGACAGACAAGCCCAAGGGTTCGAAATGCCGCGGCAAGCTCCCTTGCCACCTCGGGAGTTTTGGCGTCGGCAATGGCAAAGCGGGCGCTGAGAACCACCAAATAGCCCTTTCTGAGACAGGCCTCGTTCTCACGGTAGGCCTCTCGCAGCACACGCTTGGCACGATTGCGCACCACTGCCGTTCCCAGCTTTTTGGAAACCGACAGCCCCAAACGGTTGACATACAGCTTTTGCGGATGCTCGTTACGCAGCCGTGCGGCGGCCAGATCCCGCAAAACGTAAACAGCCACGTATTTTCCCACAAAGCTTTTGCCCTTGCGGTATGCCTTGTTATACAGATGGTGTTCCTTGATCGCAACGTTTTTCATAGTCAACCTTTTTCTTATGATACTAAAAACCCCGATGCGCACGGAAAACAGAAGCTGCTTTCGGGTCATCGGCGGTTTTTATGTGAAATAAACGGACTTGATCAGTAAGTCAGTCTCTTTCTGCCTTTCGCTCTTCTTCTCTTCAGAACGTTTCTGCCGTCGGCAGTAGCCATTCTCTTTCTGAAGCCGTGCTCTTTCTTTCTCTGACGCTTTTTGGGTTGATAGGTTCTGAGCATTTTCTGCACCTCCTTTAATTTGTGTCCATCCCGGATGTCGAGATATCCGGAATTCTTTTCCGGAAGCGTGTTGCCGTATGGCCATAAAACGCTTTTATACAATGACATCTTATATTAAATCATAAATCCGCTTTTTTGTCAAGGGCTTTTTTGCATTTTTTCAAAAAATTCACGCTTTTTTTGAAAAATGCCGCCGCTCTTGACTTACGGACGGCAACGTGCTATAATATATATAATTATGGAAGAGAAAGGAGTGTGCGTCATGGAGATCATCAAGGAAGACGTGTTTCGCCGTCAGATCAAGAGCGGCCTTTGCGGCGGCTACCTGTTCTTTGGCGAGGAGGATTACCTCAAAGCGCATGCCCTTCGCACCGCCCGAGAGGCTCTCTGCCCCGACCCTTCCTTTGCCTTTTTTAACGATATGCGCATCGATGCGCCCGATTACTCCGCACAGGGGCTTTTGGATGCGCTGATGCCCCTGCCCATAATGAGCGACCAAAAGCTCGTCTCGGTCACCAATCTGTATCTCTCCTCTCTCAAGGCCTCCGAGCTTGACGATCTGTGCGATGCGCTGGCCACTCTTGGGGAATATGACTATAACGTGCTGATCCTCTGTGTCCCTGCCGACGGCATGGACGAGGGCAGTCTTCCCAAGCGTCCCTCCGCACTTCTGAAGCGCCTGTCGCAGTATCTCACGCCCGTCCGCTTTGAGTCCATCTCGCCCGCCCGCCTCTGCAGCTGGGCAGGCAAGCATTTTGCCCATAGCGGTGTGCAGGCCTCGGGTGAGACATGCGCCTTCCTGGTGCGCTATTGCGGCACCTCGATGTACACGCTGGCATCGGAGATCGAAAAGCTGTGCGCCTACGTGCTGTCCCACGGGCGGCAGACCGTCAGCGAGGCGGACATTCGCCACGTTTGCATTCCGCAAATCAACGACGATGCCTTCGGGCTTGCCAATGCCATCCTGGACGGAAAATACGACGAAGCCCTATCCGCTCTTTCGGTCATGAAATTCCGCCGTGTTGAGCCTGTCGTGATTCTCGGCGAGGTCAGCCGTGTTTGCTGTGACCTTTTGTGCGTCAAGCTGCTGCTGGACGAGGGCCACTCGCAGGCGGAGATTGCTTCCATTTTGAAGATGAATGAATATCGCTTGCGCATCTATGCCGCAGCTGCGGCCGCAAAGACTCGCAAGAGACTTGAGCGCGCCATTGCGCTGTGCCGTAATGCCGATACCACCGTCAAGGGCGGCAGCGGCTACGCCGCCATTGAAAATCTGATCTGCTCGCTCTCATAGCATCAAGAAGGCTGCTTTCGCTACTGACGAAAGCGGCCTCTTTACTGTCAAAACTCCACGAATCGTGTCTTGTGTTTTGTGCCGTTCCGTGCTATACTGTAAAAAAAGAAAAAAGGAGATACACAATGTATCACAGCCGCTATCACTTTGAACGTGACAATATTCATTTGGCGATTGATTCCATGACGGGAGAGATCTTGGAGCTGTTTTCCTGCGATACGGGAGACAATCTCATCAAAAACTCTTTGTTTGATATGGCGGGGACCTTCACGCTTGTATGGCGAGACGGCAAGGGAGAGCATATGCTGAGTGCCCCGCACAGCCGTGCCGCCTTAGAGAACCCTGCGCTTCGCTGTACAGTGGCTTCGGAGGAAACAGAGGTGGGCCTTTGCGTTCGTGTGCAATATGACCGCCTCACGGACGGAGAGACCACCGTACCGCTTGCCCTGACCTATTCCGCCCTCTTGCATGACTCGGAGATTCAATGGTCGGTCATGGTCTGCCCTGCCGAGAGCGGCACTCTCACCGAGGTACGCTTCCCCGTACTCAACGGTGTGTGGTTGGGTGAGAGCTACCGAGACAATACGCTGTACTATCCCTTCCGAGGCGGTATGCGCATTGAGGACCCCGTTGGCTATCTGTACAGCAAGCCCGTTATCAGTCAATGGCGATGGCAGGAATACCGCTACCGCTACTATTTGCACGGTGTTGAAGAACGTGACACGCTGAAGCAGATCGGTTTGCGGGGTATGAGTGATATCTATCCGGGGTATGCGGGTATGTCGTATATGTGCCTTGACGGACAGAAGGAAAGCCTGTATTACGCCTGCCATGACCCACTGTCTAAGCCCTGCCGCCCCGAGGCGGGCAGTCTTGGCGAGAATGCCCCGGGCCTCTGCCTCGCCACCGCCTTTTATCCCTATACCAAGGAGAATGAGGCGTGGCACTCTCCCCAAGTGATCACGTGGCTTCATAGAGGAGACTGGCACGCAGGCGCACGCCGCTACCACGATTTTCGTACCCCTCTTTTGCCCAAGAAAAAGCAGTCTCCCGCTTGGCTCTCGCACAGTGCGGGGCTTGTGGCACACTACGATTTCAAATATCAAAACGGTGGTATCGTTCACCGCTACGCCGACATTCCCGCCCTTGCCGAGCAAGCCAAAGAGATGGGCTTTTGCCACATGCTGTTTGCCGGCTGGCACAAGGACGGCTTTGACTGCGGCTTTCCCGAATATGTATTTGACGAAGCCCTTGGCACGGAGGACGAGTTGAGAGAAGGGATCAAGAAAGCCAAGAGCATGGGCGTTCACGTCACCTTCTATCTCAACGCCCGTATCCATAACCGAGCCTACCGCCCCGAGCGTGTGGACACCATGGGCATCATGAGAGAGGACGGCACAGTAGCCGCCGAGGTATACGGCAACCCCAACATTGCCTTTTCCACCATGTGCCCGGGCAGCCGCAGCTGGCAAGACCTGCTCTGTGAGAGCATTCGCCGTGCCACCGAGGACTACGGAGCAGACGGTGTGTATCTGGATCAGCTCTCCTGCCGTCCCTATTTCTGCTTCAATCCCGACCATCACCATGTCTTTGACGATTGGAGCGAGCACTATAACACGATCCTTTTGCGTATCGCCGACCGCTATTGGCAAACGCACGGTGAGCCGCTGTATATCTCGGGAGAGTGGCTGACGGATACGCACGGTAGCCTTGTAGACCTTGGTCTTTTCCAAACCTTCTTCAAATATCACACGGGGGCATTCCCCGAAATGTACCGCTACACCTTCCCCGAGCATGGCATTGCGGACATGCTCTACCCTTCCCGCAATCTCGCCATGCGCCCTACGCACATCTCGCAGGTGTCCGAGCAGCTGATGGCACGCCTGTTCTGCAACGGCTCGTATTTTTGGGTATACGACCTGGAAGAGGACAACACCTTCCGCCGAGACCCTGTTGGCTACGCTCGCCTGCAAACACTGTGCGCCCTCTCGACTATGCGCCGCACCCTTTTGCCAAATGCCGTATACCGTGAGCGTGACGGCATAGCATGCACGGACGGGGCGGTCTGCCTCTCACGCTTCGCTGATACCGAAGCCGATCTGCTCTGCCTATATACCTACAGCTCGGGCGATGACGTCAGCATTCGTCTGTCAAACACCTACCGAAAAGCCGTGAAGTATACAGCGGACGGAGGGGAAACCGTATGCTCTCTGAGCAACGGCATGCTGACCATCCCCCGTACCACCTCTCTTATTCTGTTGAAAAAATAACCGCAATCGTGATCAGGCTGCCTCACATACTCCTTTTGAGGCAGCCTGATCTGTTATTTTTCCGCACATCTTTTTTATTCAATGTCTTGACAGATACGTGCTTATCTTGTATAATGTAGAGTGAAACCGCATAGGTTATCCTGATGCAGGAAGGGATATCATCATGAAGAACGACATATCAAGCCTGATCGTGAATCGTATTCACGATATCTATACCGTCAAGGCTCCGAGAGACACCGAAACTGACGGCACACTGAAGCATGCCGCATTCATCATTCGCCGTACGGGTGCATCCTCGTACCGTGTGGACAAGGAGCTGTATATGGCAGACGTCAACCACGTGCTGTTCCTGCCTGCGGGCACCTCGTACCACATGGAGGTAGAAAAGGTGGGCGTGTGCCACGTGATGGAGCTGGACGTCAGCGAAACGGCCAGTGCTGTCGGCGTTACGTCGCTGTACACGGAGGGAAACGACGTGCTCACGGCTATCAAGAATATGTCGCATTATTGGACGCTCAAGGGTCCTGCCTATCACGCTAAATGCATGTCGGAGCTGTACGGCATGCTGACGCACCTCTCCACCGTCAATTCCTATTCCCTGACGCTGGCGGGCAAGTACGGCATGATCCACCGCTCCGTCAAATATATCGAAACGCATTACGCCGACCCCGAGCTGTATACCCCTCAGCTTGCCGATATGTCGGGCATGGGTGAGACCTATTACCGCAATATCTTTATTGCCGTGTTCGGCGTACCGCCCACGAAATATATTCAGCAGTACCGCATCGAGAAGGCCAAGGAGCTGTTGGTGGGAACCGCCCTCTCGGTGGATGAGATCGCCGCACGCACGGGCTTTGCGGGTGCCTCTTACTTCTGCAAGGTGTTCAAGAGCCTTGTCGGTCAAACGCCCTCGGATTTTGCCGCCTGCCGCAAGCTGTTGGGCTGATCCTCACACCTTCATTTGTTACGTCTGCAAACGTTTTTTGGAAAGGACCTTACTTTGCTATGAACAAGATTTACATTCCCGAGGGCTACCGCCCTCATCTGGACGAATACGATACACAGCGTGCCATCGCCTTCATCAAGCAGACCTTCCAGGCGGAGTTTGCCGATGCGCTCAATCTCAAGCGTGTCTCCGCTCCCCTCTTTGTCACCGAGTCCTCAGGTCTTAACGACAACCTCAACGGCTACGAGCGTCCCGTTTCCTTCGACGTTCCCGCCATCGGCATTGAGGCCGAGATCGTTCACTCCTTGGCCAAATGGAAGCGCTTGGCACTCAAAAAATACAACTTCGCCGTAGGCAACGGTCTGTATACCGACATGAATGCCATTCGCCGTGACGAATCGCTCGACAACCTGCACTCCATCTACGTGGATCAGTGGGACTGGGAGAAGATCATCACCCGTGAGAACCGCAACGTGGACTATCTCAAAATGATCGTCCGTGCCATCGTGGGGGCGATCTGCGACACGTCCGAGCGTCTGCTCGTACGCTATCCTCATCTGCCCACAAGGCTTTGCCGTGAGGTGACCTTTGTGACCACGCAGGAGCTTGAGGACATGTATCCCGACATGACGGGAAGCGAGCGTGAAAATGCCTTTGTGCGTGAGCATCCCACCACCTTTATCATGCAGATTGGCGGCAAGCTCCGCTCGGGCAAGCCTCATGACGGCAGAGCGCCCGACTACGACGATTGGCAGCTCAACGGCGATCTGTTCTTCTGGTGCGACACGCTCGACCGAGGCATGGAGATCTCCTCGATGGGCATTCGTGTGGATGCCGAGTCGCTCGACCGTCAGCTCACGCTTGCAAACTGCGACCACCGCCGTTCCCTGCCCTTCCATCAAATGCTGCTCAACGATGAGCTTCCGCTCACCATCGGCGGCGGCATCGGGCAATCCCGCCTGTGCATGCTAATGATGGGCTGTGTCCACATCGGCGAGGTACAATCCAGCATTTGGGATGCCGAAACGGTACGTGCCTGCGAGGAAAAGGGTGTTCGTTTGCTGTAAAGAACAGTTAATATGGAAT
>SVTU01000002.1:0-17640 GCA_015063655.1 Oscillospiraceae bacterium | reverse complement strand
TAACGGAGGCTGTCTCAACATGAGACAGCCTCCGTTTATTTAAATGATCAAGGGATATTACACAATCTTCTCACCGTCAAAGACGATGACGCCGTAGCCTGAGCCCATGATTCCGCCGTTTTGCAGATATTGCTTCATGCGGCGGCGCATCGAGGTATCCTCGGGCGCATTCGCTAAGGTCTCCTTGGAATACGGCACGTTAAACACACGCCAAAAGTCACCGAAATCGGTATCCTTTTCGGAAATGACGTCAAACAATGCCGCAAAGCGATACACGTTGGAGCCAACGGGAAATACCGTACCCTGATAAGGGGGATAGACCAACCATGACGAGGTGGTTACGATCAGCTTGCCATCCCTGTGCGTATTGCCAAAAAAGGCGTATGCACGGCGCAAGGACGCCATCACGTCCTCCGTCAGTAACGGTCCCGACGAGGGAATATGGCAGGCAACCACCGTCTCCCCGCCCCGCACCAAGGTGCGGTAGAAATATGTCTCGGGCATACGGAAGGTTGACCACTCCATCTGCAAACGCCCAAAGGAAAAGCGATTGCAACGGAAAAAGCCCGCATACCAGGCCGTCACCGTTGTGCCCCACAAGCCGCACAGCGCATGGCATTCAAGCAGCTTATAGCGAAGGTCTGTCATCGTTTCGTACAACAGCTCCTCGCTATATCCCTTCTCCCGATACCGCTCCCCAAGATACGGCACGGCACGCAGCAAAAACACCATATCCAGCGTTTGCTGAGGAACGTCACACGTCTGTGCCAATGTCTTCAGCATCTCCACAAAGTCCTTTTCCGTCCCATACAGCAGATCATTCTGCGCCTGCTTCCACAAGGGGGAAAGCAGAGCGGTCTTGGCAAGGCGGCCATCCGCCTCTGTCAGCGCCTCGCACGCCTCGGGCGGAAAGCCCAAGCGCAGCATCAAGCTCATCATATCCATACCCTCCTACATCCACAGTGATAAAATAGGGATTCTCTTACAGAATCCCTATCCCTTACAGCTGTGATTTAATTTTTTCGATACAAGCGGAGCAAACACGCTTGCCGTTAAAGTACGTAACGTTATCTACGTTGTTGCAAAAAACACATGCGGGGTGATACTTCTGCAAAACGATGCGATCGCCGTCCATAAAGATCTCGACGGGATCCTTTTCATTGATGCCCAATGTGTTTCGGATCTCCTTGGGCAACACGATACGCCCCAAGTCGTCCAGCTTTCTTACCATTCCTGTTGACTTCATGTGAGTTTCTCCTTCGATTCTGTGAAATTCAACGATTTCCGACTGCCGTGGCAGAAGCGGAAGCAAAAAGTCGCAAAGACGATAGAACCTGTCATTTTCTGCGCTGCTTATATTATAGGATATTCCATAAAAAATGTCAAGGGGCATGCACGATTTAACATTTTATTTACATTATGTGGGAAGCACCCCGATTTTCCCCCTCGTCGCTTTCTGTCTTTCCCCGTCGGGTGTGAATAAAGCGGGGGTGATGCGTCAACAATGCAAGAGAAAACAGCCATGCGGCGGTAAAAGGCAGGAGACGGCATGCTCAAAGGAACACAAAAGCGAATGGTGGTCATTCATCCCCCGAAAAACGATTGCTATGAAGTGGTATATTTCGTTTTACGAAACGAGGCAACGCCCCAGCAATGCACCCAGGCGGCTCTGCTTCGTGAGGCAAACCGCATCCTCTGCGAGGGCGCACAGGCAGGGCGCCCCGCTCTCCCTGCCGCATCGCACATCCGCATGCGCTCTACCCTTTTTTGGCTTGCGGGCATGCTCTTCGGTGCGCTCGCCGTGGGACTGCCTTGGCTGTTCACAGCTCTCGGCTGAGGGAGCAATCTTGAAATAACTCTTGACAATATGAGGAAATTATAGTATACTATCCGTAGTGTATCATGTAACATGCCTCAAGCGGTGCGAAGAGCGGGATCGTGCCGACCTGCGAGGTATTCTTTCGTGCGCCACAAATTCAAAATAGGAGAAACTATGCCAAGAAAAGAAAAAGGCAAAATACGCATCATCCCCTTGGGCGGTCTGAATGAAATCGGAAAAAATCTGACCGTTCTGGAATACGGCGATGAGCTTATCATCATGGATTGCGGTCTTGGCTTCCCCGATGAAGACATGCCGGGCATCGACCTTGTCATCCCCGACATTTCCTATCTGGAGCTGAACCGAGATAAGATCAAGGGCATCTTCCTCACCCACGGGCATGAGGACCATATCGGTGCCATCCCCTACGTGCTCCGTCAGATCAATCCCCCCATTTACGGGACCAAGCTGACGCTGGGCATCATTGAAAACAAGCTGCGTGAGCATCAGCTCCCGCACGAACCGAAATTCCACTGCGTGAAGGCAGGTCAGGTCATCAAGCTCGGTCAGCTCTCGGTTGAGTTTATCCACGTCAACCATTCGATCGCCGATGCCTGCGCCCTCGCCATCACCACCCCCGTCGGTGTGGTCGTTCATTCGGGCGACTTCAAGCTCGATCTGACCCCCATTGACGGAGAAATGATGAACGTCACTCGCTTTGGCGAGCTGGGCAAAAAGGGTGTTCTGCTTCTGATGTGCGAGTCCACCAATGCAGAGCGTCCCGGCTACACCCCCTCGGAGAAAAAGGTTGGCAAATCCATGGAGTACATCTTCTCCACCAATCCCGATAAGCGGATCGTGATTGCCACCTTCTCCTCTAACGTCCACCGTGTTCAGCAGATCATCAACACCAGTGCCGCCCACGGCAGAAAGGTGGCCATCACGGGCCGCAGCATGCTCAATATCGTAGGAGCGGCTGTGGAGCTTGGCTACATGACCGTGCCCGACGGCGTGCTGATCGACATTGCCGAGATCAAACGGTATAAGCCCGAGCAGCTCACGCTGATCACCACGGGAAGCCAGGGAGAGCCGATGTCCGCTCTCTACCGCATGGCCTTTGCCGATCATTCGCAGGTCACGCTGGGGCAGAGCGATCTTGTGGTTCTCTCGTCCAGTGCCATTCCCGGCAACGAAAAGCTGGTTGGCCGCATCATCAATGAGTTGACCAAAAACGGCGTTTCCGTTCTGCACGACCACGTGGTGGAGGTGCACGTTTCGGGACACGCCTGCCAAGAGGAGATCAAGCTTCTGCAGGCTCTGCTCAAGCCCAAATACTATATGCCCATTCACGGCGAATATCGCCACCTGGCCGCCAACCGTGCGCTTGCCATCGACATGGGCATGGACCCGAAGAATATTTTCATCTCGGATATCGGCAAAGTGCTGGAGCTTGACCGCAAGAGTGCCAAATTTGTTGGCACCGTGCCTGCGGGTAAGGTGCTGGTGGACGGCTACGGCGTGGGAGACGTTGGCAACATTGTCCTGCGTGACCGCCGTCACCTCGCTCAGGACGGCCTGATCGTGGTGGTGGCCTCGGTCGACGTGGAGGCACGCCTTCTGCTTTCGGGTCCCGACGTGGTCTCCCGAGGCTTCGTATACGTCAGAGAATCCGAGGAGCTGATGGACGAGGTGCGGGCGCTTGCCACAGAGGCCATTGAGAATTGCCTCAACGCCAGAGAGGGCGTGGATCGCATGCAGCTCAAGACCTGCGTAAAGGATACCCTCTCCAAATATCTCTACGCCAAGACCAAGCGCAAGCCGATGGTGCTTCCCGTTATCATGAATTTATAAACGTTCATGCTTTGTTCAAGCATTCGTCACGCAAATGCGCTATACTGTCAACAAGTACCCATTAGGTGCATGCGCACCGTCAGAAAATATAATTAAAGGAAAAGGATACTGTCATGGGAAAGTCTAATCGAATCCGTGTGGCACGTGCCGAAACCAAGTATTCGGCCGCTACCACCCGCAACACCAAAAAGAAAAAGGGTATGTCCGCCAAGGCGGCAACCGTTATCGCCGCGCTCTGCGCCCTGCTGCTTGTCGTCGTTCTGCTCGGCTCTGCACTCGTTGCCAACGGCGTGCCGATGCGCTTGAGCACCGCCATGTCCAGCGAGCATTTCCGCATCAACGGCAACATGATGTCGGTCTACTTCCGCACCGAATATCAGGATTTCTATTCGCAATACAGCAGCTATATGTCCTATTTCAGCTTGGATACCTCCAAGCCTCTGAAGGATCAGATCTTCGGCGAGTCCGCCACGGGCGGCTATGCCTATGAGTCCAGCTTCCTCGGTACATACGAGGGCACGTGGTTTGATTACTTTATGGATCAGGCCACCGAAGAGGCTCAGCAATATCTGATCTACTGCGAGGAAGCCGAAAAGAGAGGCATTGAGCTTAATGACGAGGATTACGCCTCTATCGATGAGCAGATCGAGCTGATCAAAGAAGCCGCACTCACCAACGGCTACACCAAATCCACCTACATCGCCAACCTGTACGGCAAGGGCGTGAAGGAAAGAGACGTGCGCCGTGCGCTGGAGCTTTCCACCCTTGCAAGCAAGTGTGCCGACGAGATCCGCGGTGAGCTGCTTGACGGCATCACCGAGGGACGTATCGATGACAAATACGAGGCCGACAAGCTCGCCTTCGATTTGGTCGATTACAGCACCTACTCCTTCTCCGTTGACTACGAGCAGGTAGCCGTTGAGGTGCTTGGCAGTGATTACACCGACGAGGATCTGGCAAGCAAGGCCGATGAGGTCCTGGCAGAATACAAGAAGCAGGTTCTCGACGCCAAGGAAAAGGCAAGCCAGCTCGCCGCTCTGACCGATGCACAGAAGTTCTTAGAATTCATGCTGGCCGAAGAGGTCAAGGATGTATTTGACACCCAGTACGAGCTGCTGGATCTCGAGGACGAGGATATCCCCGAGAAGGCCGTATTGGATGCCATCAAGGACGCTATGTGCGCCGAGGTGCTGGCAGACGTATTGGCTGAAAAGACCGAGACGACAGCTCCCACACACGATCATGCCGATGAGTCTGAGACCACCAAGGTGTACGATCAGACCGTGACCGAGGCCTTTGCTCACGAGCTGCAGACCCTTAAGACCGACGTATTTGATTCGCTGAACGCCTCCAAGCAGTCCAGCGTGCTTGACAAGGCTACGTACGTTGAGGAGGACGAGTTCATGGAGTGGGCCTTCGACGAGGCCAGAAAGGTCGGCGAGACCAAGACGATAATGGAGGGCGACGGAAGCAAGAGCGACGACGTCAAGAAGGAGGAAGGAACCTTCGAGGCTACCGTTTACCTGCTCCGCAAGACTCGCTATCTCGACGAGGAGAAGACAAGAAGCGTGGCTTACATGGTCTTTGACTCCACCGAAACGGCTGAGGAAGCCATGGCCGCCTTCAAGGACGGCGAGCTGACGCTTGAACGCTTTGAGAAGATCGCCGAGGAGTACGTTGCCATCAACCATGCCGTTGCCGAGGATTACGTCAAGGGCAACATGAACAACACAAGCTTTGATGATTGGCTGTATGGAGACGATGCCAAGATCGGAGATTGCGCTACCATCGATATGGGCAACTCCTCGTACCTGGTTGGCTTCTACTATGAGGACGGTGAGGTCTCCTGGAAGGTCTCCGTCAGAGATACCCTCTTTAGCGAGGACTTTGAGGCACTGTATGCCGAGCTGGAGGCAGAGCACACCGTAAACGTCAAGGAGCGTGTGCTGAACAGAGTTCCCGACTAAACGCAATTGACAACAGAATGGCACGGAACAATTGCTCCGTGCCATTTTCCTGCAAATCCATTAAGGAAAGGTTACAAGCTATGATTTTGGATGCCAAGCAAACCACCGTGGCGTATCGCTGTCCGCATTGCGGCTCGGGCGTTTTGGGCATGGTGGGCATGTTTTCCCTCTCGGCCGACATGCTCAAGCTCAAGTGCGCCTGCGGCGAGAGCGAAATGACCATTCTGTATACAAAGGATAAGAAGATCCGCATGACCGTGCCGTGTATCCTCTGTCCCACGCCCCACAATTTCACCGTCAATTCCTCCGTGTTCTTCAAAAATGAGCTGTTCGTGCTTCCCTGCCCCTACTCCGACGTCAACGTAGCCATGATCGGAGAGGAAAACCAGGTCAAGGCCGAGCTGAGCCGCACCGAGCTTGAGCTGCTGGAGCTGTTGGAGGAAAGCGGGCAGGAGAATTTCGATGCCCTGCACGGAGAGCAAACGCTGACCGATCCGCAGATCTTTGACGTGATCATGTTCGTCATTCGGGAGCTGGACGCCGAGGGCAAAATCTATTGCAAATGCAAGACGGACGAGGAGGGCGACTACGAGGCAGAGGTGCTTGACGATGCCATTCGGGTATCCTGCAAGCGATGCGGTGCCTCGCAGATCATCCCCACCGATTCCTTCTTGGGCGCACACGCCTTTCTCAACGCCGACAGCTTGCACTTAGAATAAAAAATGGCTCGCACAAAGCTTTGTGCGAGCCATTTTTTTATTCTTCATAATGCGCTCTCGGTCCACCGATATATTTCGGACGGGTACGGGCGCACAGGATGGGAGCCTTGCCGATATGCGTGACCGAAAGGCGCACGGGCACCGCCACGTGGCGCAGGTGCATACCGATCAGCGTACCGCCGATATCCAAGCCCGCATGCGCACGGATATGCTCCACCGCAACAGGCTCCTGCATGGCCTCGTATGCCGCCGTAGCAAACGAGCCACCCGCCTTGGGCTGAGGGCGCACGCTGACGATCTCAAGGCCATACGCCTCGGCACACGCACGCTCCACGATCAAGGCTCGGTTCAGATGCTCACAGCACTGTGCCGCCAGATAGATCCCTCTTTGCGCCAGCATCGGGGCGACCTCGGCGTACACGGCCTCGGCTACCTTAAAGGCAGAGCCCTTTCCGATGGTGCTTCCCACCATCTCGGAGGATGAGCAACCCACCACCAATATCTGACCTTGGCGAAGCTGTGCGGCCTCGATCAGCTCCTGCACGGCCTGCGCCGCAGCCTGCCTGATATCCTCGTACATATTGTTCCTCCTTTGCGAAAGGGCGGCGTCAGCACATGTGCTTCGCCGCCCTTTCGGTTACGATCAACTGAAATTACTCCTCAACAACAGCCTCGTCAGCCACTGCCTCGGCATCCTCGGGCATAGCCTCAGCCTCTGCCTGTGCCTCGTCCAAGAGAGCACGGATGGACAGGCTGACCTTGCGGTTCTCCTCGTCGATGGCAATGATCTTAGCATCCACAACGTCACCAATGCTCAGCACGTCGGCAGGCTTGCCGATTCTCTGCTGTGCAATCTGAGAAATATGGATCAGACCGTCAACGCCGTCAACGATCTCGGCGAAAGCACCGAAGGGCATCATGTTGACGATCTTAACAGACGCAACGTCGCCCACGGCATACTTGCCTGTGAAGATGTACCAGGGGTTGGACTCCTCGGTCTTGTAGCCCAAGGAAATTCTCTTCTTCTCTGCGTCAAAGCTCTTGACGAATACGGTAATGGGATCGCCAACGGCAACCACATCAGCAGGGGTTGCGATGGGCTTCCAGGACAGCTCGGTCTTGTGGACCATACCGTCCACGCCGCCAAGGTCAATGAAAGCACCGTATGCGGTCATGCTCTTCACAACACCGTCGTAAACCTTGCCCTCCTCAATGGATGCCCAGAAGGCAGCCTCAGCGGCACGGCGCTCCTCACGAGCCACCAGCTTGATCGAGCCGATCGCACGGTTGCCCTTGATCTCAATGATGCGGAGCTTGACGTCGGTTCCCTTCAGAACGGTCATATCGCCATCCTTCGGAACACCCGTCTGGGATGCGGGGATAAATACGCGGTTGGGGCCAACGAGAGCAACGGCTCCGCCCTTGACAATGTCAACGACCTTACCCTCAACGATCTCGCCTGCCTCACAGGCAGCCACAATTTTTTGCCAGTTGCGGTCGGAATCGACGCGCTTCTTCGAAAGCTCGGCAACGCCCTCAATATCGCTGACTCGGATGACGAAAGCTTCAACCTCATCGCCGCGACGGAACATCTCGGTCAGCTTCGCGGCAGGATCGTCGGTGATCTGTTCTGCCTTGATGTAGCCGGTGACGTTCACGCCGAGGTCGAGCGTCAGCTCTGCGTCGGTCACGTTAGTCACGGTGCCGGTAACGGTGTCTCCTGTATTTAAAGTTTTGAGTGATTCTTCCAGCATTTGTTCGAAATTCATTTCGCTCATGGTTTCATATACCTCCTGTATTAAGCCTTGCGGGGTAGAAGCGCCCGCGGCGATTCCCACTATCGCGTGAGAGGACGGGAGCACGGGAAGACGCCGCAGCTCGTCAGGGCTTTCGATCCAGACGGTGTTTTGGCAATGCTCCTTACAGATCGAGTAGAGCTTGGCGGTGTTGGAGCTATCCCTGCCGCCGATGACGACCATGCAGTCGCATCTGCGGGATAACTCGGCCGCTTCGTTCTGCCTCAATTCCGTAACACTACATATTGTATCAAAAATTCTCGCATTTGTATATAGTTTTTTGAAAATTTTTTGACTTTTTTTCCACTCGGCCAAAGATTGGGTGGTTTGCGAGACGATCACGGGGGAAAGATTGTTATATTTTTCCAGTTCTCCCCGTTCTGCCATGGCCTCCAGAGAGGCGGCATCGGTATACACCAGCTTCTCCCCCTCAAAATAGCTGAGTATGCCCACGACCTCGGGATGCGTGGGATTGCCAAGAACCAGCAAAAAGCTATCCTCGGTACACTCCCGCTCCACGATGTTGTGAATCTTCTTGACAAAGGGACAGGTGCAGTCCTCGTATCGAAACCACGGATTAGCCTCTGCCGCACGGGCAAGACGAGCCTCGTCCTTGTGGGGAATGCCGTGGGCACGCACAAAGACCGTAACGGGCATGGCCTCGCTCGCCATAGGGGCAAGCCGCTCGGCTCCGTCGATGTCGGTGACCTCCACGCCCCTCTCGGCTAAGGAGCGGTTGTATACGTCGTTGTGTATCAGGTGGCCCAGGGTCAACAGGCGCTCCCCTGCTCTGCGATGCTGCAAGGCCTGCTCCAATCGCTCGGTGGCTCGCTTCACGCCAAAGCAAAAGCCTGCATTTTCGGCAACCGTCACCTTCATTTGAGCGTATCTCCCATCTCTTTTTTGAAATCCTCGCCCAGCATACAAATGCGATCGAAGATCATCTCGGATATTTTCTGATAGTCGGCACTGGACGTTCCCATTGCCTCGATCTCGGTATACGGAATGCGCTCTCCGATCACCACATAGGTCTTGCGGAAGATGCGGGGCTTGTTGCCCTTTCGGTGGATGTATACGGGCAAAACGTCGGCCTTGGCACGGGCATCGATCAGCGCCGCCCCCTTCTTGACGGGCGTTTCTCTCGGATCAACCCCGGGATGGCGGTGTCCCTGCGGGAAGATGCCCATACAGCGGCCTCCCTGCAGATGCGCCACCGCACGCTTGATCGCACCCACGTCACCGCCCGAGCGGTCAACGGGAAATGCCCCCAGCACACGGATCAGCCACCCAAGCAGCGGCACCCGAAACAGCTCCTTCTTCGCCATAAAGAAGATCTGCCTTTGGCGGAAGGCGGTTGCCAGCACGATGGGGTCGGATGCACCGATATGATTGGCGCACACCAGCACGCCCCCCTCTGTCGGCTCGTTCTGCGGATTGACCACGTGCACACGCAAAATGATGCGGCGGAACAGTCCCGCAAGCAGGGCGTACAGCACACGGTACGTGCGTGTGCCGTCCTTTCTCGCTTTGGTTTTCTTCATAGTTAAACCTCTGCCCCCGTTTGCATAGCAAGGGCAATCACGGCATCCACGCTCTCTTCAAAGCTCAAAGGCGTAGTGTCCAGCAGGATCGCATCACCTGCCGCCTTTGCAGGTGCGATCTCTCGGTTGGCATCGTTGTGGTCACGCTCGTTCATTTCACGCAACACGTCCTCATAGCGCACGTCAGCGCCCTTGGCGCACAGCTCGTCATAGCGGCGGCGGGCACGGCACTCTGCCGAGGCGGTCATAAAGATCTTGACGTCGGCATCGGGCAGGATCACCGTTCCGATATCTCTGCCGTCCATGATAACGCTGTTCTGCCTTGCGATCTCCTTTTGCGTTTCCAGCAAAAAGGCACGCACGGCGGGAATGGCGGACACGGCTGAGGCATACATCGACATCTCGGGGGTACGAATGGCGTCCCCGTGATCCTTTCCGTTCATATATACGTGCTGTGTTCCGTTTTCATAGGCAACGGTGATCGTGAGCCCCGAAAGAGCCTCTGCCACACGCTCCCTGTCGGTCGGCTCGATGCCACACTGCTTAACGTACAGTCCCACGGTGCGATACAAAGCACCCGTATCCACGTAAACAATACCCATTTTGGCGGCAACAGCACGGGCTACCGAGCTTTTGCCCGCTCCGCCGGGGCCGTCGATCGCAATTCTGATCATATCTGTATTCCTTCCTTTATTTGTGTTTCATAAGCGGCGCTCTCGCCCGCCAAAACGCCTGTTGCAAACGCAATTTGAAGATTGTAGCCGCCCGTATAGGCATCTACGTCCAAAAGCTCACCCGCCACGTACAAGCCTCGGCACAGCTTGGAGGCCATGGTGGAGGGGGTGATCTCCTTGACGTTGACGCCGCCCTTGGTCACGATCGCCTCATCGATCGGGCGGAAGCCGTCAAGGGGTATCTCAAAGCACTTGATAGCCCGAAGCAGCGCCGCTCTTTGCTCCTTGGTCACCGCGTTGACCTTTTGCCGCTCGGGAATGCCCGAGCGCTCCACGATGATCGGGATCAGCTTCTGCGGCAGCAGGGCGTCAAGAGCGTTGATAAAGTCCTTATTGCGTGCTTGCGAAAAATCCGAAAGAATCCGTGCGTCAAGCTGCTTTTCGTCCAAGGCGGGCTTGAGATCGATCACGGCACGATAACGCCCGGGGGCTATATCGGGGATATGCGCCGAGGCGGAAAGCACCATCGGCCCCGTAAGGCCAAAGTGCGTAAACATCATTTCTCCAAAATCGGTGTATACCGCTTTGCCGTTCTGCCCCTTTACGGTTAAGGACACGTTGCGCAGAGACAGCCCCTGCAAGCGTGCGCAGGTGCGGTCATGCGAAACGATAGGCACAAGCGAGGGCAGGATCGGCGTTACGGTATGCCCCACAGAGGCACACAGCGCATAGCCGTCTCCCGTTGACCCCGTTCGGGGATAGGAGCGGCCGCCCGTGGCCAGGATCACCGCCCGCGAAGCAAAGCTTGCCCCGTCCTCGGTTTTAACGCCGCATACGCTCCCGTTCGCCGAGATCAGTGAGGTCACGCGCCCGCGCACGGTCCGCACGCCGCTCTGTCGGCATGCGCCGACAAGCGCATCCACAATATCCTCAGCTCGGTCGGAAACGGGAAAGACACGCCGTCCCCGCTCGGTCTTGAGGGGCACGCCCTCAGCCTCAAAGAACGCCATGGTATCGGCAGGGGAAAAGCGGCGAAGGGCCGCATACAGAAAGCGTGGATTGGTGGGAACGTTCGGCAAAAGCTCCTCAAGCGTACAGTCATTGGTCAGGTTACACCGTCCCTTGCCCGTAATGCGAAGCTTGCGCCCGCCATGCTCCATGCGCTCAACAAGAAGCACCGAGGCACCCGCTCTTGCCGCCGACACGGCAGCCATCATGCCTGCCGCACCGCTGCCCACCACCAGCACGTCACATACGTTACCGAGGGTTTTTGGCGTAGACATCGTATTCCTCCCAAATATCCTCCAGGCGGCGGAGTCTGACCACAAGGTCATCCTTTTTCATACGGGCCACCGCCACGAGCAGAGCGTTGATGATGCTCAGCGGGGCTACGAGCGAATCGATAAAGGATGCCATATCGCTCTGTGCAAGCAAAAGCTGATCTGCCTTTTGCGCCACAGGCGAGGCATCGCTGTCGGTGATGGCAATGACGTCTGCCCCTGCGCTGTGCGCATAGTCCGCCGCATTGATGATGCTCTTGGAATACCGTGGGAAGGTGATCACGATCATCACGTCATTCTCCTCGATACTCATGATCTCCTCAAACATGTCACTGCGTGAGGTGGTCTGCACCAGGCGCACGTGATCGGTCACCATGCGCAGATGGTGGGCAAGGAAGCCTGCAAGATACGAGGACGAGCGAACACCCATCACGTAGATCTTGCGTGCCTGCACCAATCTTTCCACTGCCCTGCGGAAGGCATCCCTGTCGATGCCGTCCAGCGTATGGCGCAGCTTCTCCATATCGGCGTTCAGCACCTTTGTGAGCACGTCGCCCTCGCCAATGAGGCTATCACTGACCTCAATGCGTCCCACCGTTGTCAGGCGTGTGCGCACCACCTCCTGCAGAGCCTTGCGGAAATCGGGATACCCCTCAAAGCCCATATCCTTGGCAAAGCGCACCACCGTGGATTCGGAGACCGCCACGCACTCCCCAAGGCGTGCCGCCGTCATATATGCCGCCTTCTCATAGTGCGACAGAATATACTTGGCAATCATTTTTTGACCCTTGGAAAACGAAGGAAGCTTGGCTTCCAATTCTCCCAGCATGTCTCTGTTCATCACGGCTACCGTCCTTTTTATCCAAAATACCGACCATTCGGCACACAACTTCTATCATATCATTATAACGGCTTTTCCCCAAAAAGTCAACTACTATTTTTTCCCTTACTTGTGCAACCTGCATTTTTCGGCATTTCCGCACTTGACTTTCCCCTTGACGTATGATACAATTTGATTAAGTCTGTATAAGGAGGGCGATCATGTCACATCCTCTGCCATATACGCGATATGAGCACAACATCCATATTGAAAATACGGTATTTCGCCTGCTCTTTCACCCCAAGGACTCTCCCGAGGAGGACGAGTATAACAGCCCGCTGACCCTGACCATGCACAGCCATGCCTCGGGCGAGCTGTTTGCCTGCGGACGGGGGCATCTGTATATTGCCTTTGCAGGCGGTATGCTCACGCTCTATGAGGGCGATGCCGCCATCATCCCCTCAGGTCTGCTTCATCACAGCTATCCCCTCTCGCAAGGCTCCGAAACCAACGTCATTTCCTTTATGTGCCACAAACGGCATATGCGTGAGGGATCGGAATACAAGGATATATACGCACAGCTCGCTCCCTTAGCGGAGGGAGACCGCATCATGGTGTTCCGTCAGTGTCCCCTCATATTCGACACGCTGACCCGGATCATGACCGCCGCACCCGAGAACGCCGACAGCATCCTGCCCGCCCTGCACATGGTGGAGCTACTGCTCAGCATCCTATCATATCCGCACGAGGCCTTGTGTCTTGCCGACATTGACGCAAGCGCCCCGAGCAGGATCAACGACGTTCAGCGCATGATGGCCCTGGACGATCTGCTCAGCCAATTCAGCAACCGTGAGCTTCGTGCCGAGAGCATCGCCGCCTATCTGTTTGTCAGCACACGTCAGCTCGACCGCATTGTACGCAAGCGCTACGGCAAGACCCTGCATGCCGTCATTATGGATCGGCGCATCGATGCCGCCGAGCAGCTGCTGCGCACAACGGATATGACCATTGAGGCCATTGGAGAATGCGTTGGCTTCTCCTCACGCTCGGGCTTTTATCGGGAGTTTTCCCGCCGATACGGCACAACCCCCGCCCTCTACCGCAAGCACGGGGACACACGACTATCATCTCAAAAGGAGACACCATGAAGCAAGCATCATTTACCCGATTGTTTTTCACCATGCTCAAGATCGGTCTGTTCACCTTTGGCGGCGGCTATGCCATGATCGCCCTCTTGGAAAGTGAGCTGATCCTCAAGCGAGGCTGGATGACCCACGAGGAGTTCACCGACATGGTCGCCATTGCGGAATCCACCCCGGGTCCCATTGCCATCAACTGTGCCACCTACCTCGGCTACCGCCTGCTCGGCGTGCTTGGCTCGGTGTGTGCCACCGTTGCCGTATGCATTCCCTCCTTCGTTATCATCTACGTTATTTCCCTTTTCTTCGATGCCTTTTTGTCGCTAACGTACGTGGCGTATGCCTTCCGCGGCATTCAGATGTGCGTGGTATACCTGATCGGCTCGGCAGGCCTTCGCATGCTCAAGCATATGAAAAAAACGCCCTTGAATATCGTCATGCTGTGCCTGACGGTGGGCGTGATGGTCACGCTGTCCCTGTTTGCCGTTTCCTTCTCAACCGTGTTCTATATCCTCATTGGCGGCACGGTCGGCGTAGCGGCCTACCTGATCCGTTCTCTGTCTGACAGAAGAAAGGAGGGCAAGGCATGATCTACCTTCAGCTGTTTCTCACCTTTTTGAAGATCGGTGCCGTCTCCTTCGGCGGCGGCTACGGCATGCTCTCGCTCATCCGTGAGGAGGTGCTCTCGCACGGCTGGCTCACCGAGGAGGAGCTTCTCAACAGGATCGCCGTTTCCGAGTCCACCCCGGGGCCCATCGCCGTCAATATGGCTACCTTTATCGGCTCGTCGCAGGGCGGTGTGCTTGGCGCTCTTCTCGCCACGCTGGCCGTTGTGCTTCCCGCCTTTGTGATCATTCTGCTGATCTCCACCGTCATTCGCAATCTGCTGCAGTATAAAGGCGTGAACGCCTTCCTTGTCGGCGTGCGCCCCGTTGTGGTGGGCTTGATCCTCGCCACCGCCGCCACACTGCTCATCGGTCAGCTCCTCGGCATGTCCATGTGGAAGGACCCCGTAAGCCTTGACGTCATCGGTGCCGTCATTCTCGCCGTGCTGATCGGCATTCGCATCGTATACAGCTCGATCCGCAAAAAAGCCCCCTCTCCCATTATCATGATACTCATTTCGGCAGGCCTTGGGTTGCTCCTATATCCCTTCGCCGCCTGAGAAAGGATGCTCTATGAACTTTTTTGATATTGCCGAAGCCCGCCAGTCCTGCCGCCGCTACGACCCCGCAAGAGGCGTGGAGGACGATAAGCTCCAAGCCGTATTGGAGGCGGTGCGCCTTGCCCCCTCTGCCTGCAACGGCCAGCCCTATCACGTCACCGTGTGTCGGGGCGAGGCCGCCAAGCAAGCGGCCGAAGCGTGCATGGGCATGGGCATGAACCGCTTTGCCGCCGACGCTCCCCTGCTTTTGGTGATCTCCGAGGAAGCCTACGTGGCCTCGGCCGCTCTTGGTGCGAAGGCCAAGGGAAACGACTATCGCTCCATGGATATCGGCATTGCCGTGGCGTATCTGACCGCCGAGGCAACGGCACAGGGACTCAGCACCTGCATTCTCGGGTGGTTTGACGATGACAAGCTTCGTCGCCTCTGCGGTGTGGATAAGCCCGTACGTCTGGCGGTGACGTTGGGCTATGCCGCCGAGGACGACCCGCATAGGTCAAAGAAGCGCAAGCCGCTCTCCGAGCTTGTCTCTTACCGTGACTAATCCTATCCGTAAAGGAGAATAACCGTGAACGTTGTATTATTGACCGCACTCGGTGTGGGAGGCGCCACCGTGATCGGTGCTGCCATCGGCTTTGCCTTCAAAAAGCTCTCTCACGCCTTTTCCGATATCGTGCTTGCCTTTGCGGCAGGCGTCATGCTGGCCGCCGCTGTGCTGGGACTGATCCTGCCCTCTCTGGAATACGGGGGACGCTTTTCGTTGCTCATCACCATAGTGGGCGTGTTTGTGGGTGCGATATGCATCAACCTGGTGGATAAGCTTGTTCCCCACCTGCACAAGCTGGCGGGCATTGACAATGAGACACATGCCAACGGAAGCCTCGGCAAGGTGTTGCTCTTCGTCAGTGCCATTGCCATTCACAACCTGCCCGAGGGCATTGCCGCAGGCGTGGGCTTCGGCTCGGGAGACACCTCGCAGGCTCTGCTGATCGCAGGCGGTATCGCCCTGCAAAATATCCCCGAGGGCATGGTGATCATTGCCCCCATGCTGTCGGCGGGCATTCGCCCCCGCCGCACCTTTGCCATTGCGGCACTGACGGGCCTTGTGGAGGTTGTGGGTACGTTTATCGGCTACTTTGCCGTGAGCCTTGCCTCTGCCATTCTCCCCTTTGCGCTGGCGTTTGCGGGCGGCACGATGCTGTACGTCATCAGTGATGAAATGATCCCCGAGACCCATGCGCACGGCAGCCAGCGAGGAGCTACGTATGCTCTGCTCGTCGGCTTTTGCCTGATGATGGCCATGGATATTCTGCTTGGATAAGCGCCAAGGCGTGCATTTTTTCCCTTTTTTTGCAAAACCTCTTGACAAAATGCCAAAGCTTGCGTATAATAACCACATAACCGTTGAAGCGGAGATAACGTAAGATAAGACTACACAGAGAGCCTGCGATGCTGAGAGTCGGGTTAGAACACTGTCTTGCAAATGGACCGCTGAGGGCGCAGTCAAAGGAGACGCCTCCGAGTATTCTGCGACGCACGGTCTGCGTTACGGACCAAGGATATGTCAGTATCCAATAAGCGCACACACACGTGTGAAGCAAGGTGGCACCGCGGATCTTGTATTCGTCCTTGACAGAGGCTATCCCTCTGTCAGGGATTTTTTGTTTGGAGGTCACAATGATACGCTTAACCCGTCGATGGCGACGCTCTCGCCTTCCCTCACACAACACAAAGCACACACTAACGTATACATAAGGAGACACGATCATGAAATTTCAAAACGTAGACTTTGACACGTATTTTAAGAATTACCCCGACGAAAACGGCTATTTCGGCAAGTACGGCGGAACGTACATTTCCGACGAGCTGAAGGCGGCCATGGCCGAGATCACGGACGCCTACTTCACCATTTGTAAATCCTCCAAATTCATCGGTGAGCTGCGCAAGATCAGACGGGAGTTTCAGGGCAGACCCACCCCCGTTTCGTACCTGGAGCGTCTGTCGGGTTCGCTTGGCAACGTGCAGCTGTACGTCAAGCGTGAGGACCTGAACCACACGGGTGCGCACAAGCTCAACCACTGCATGGGCGAGGGCTTGCTTGCCAAGTACATGGGCAAGAAAAAGGTGATCGCCGAAACGGGCGCAGGTCAGCACGGCGTGGCCCTGGCCACCGCCGCCGCCTACTTTGGCCTTGAGTGCGATATCTACATGGGTGCTGTGGACATCAAAAAGCAGGCTCCCAACGTGGCACGCATGAAGATCCTCGGTGCCAACGTCATCGAGGTCACCGATGGCCTGCAGACCCTCAAGGAGGCCGTAGACGCCGCCTTTGCCGCCTATGCCAACGAGTACAAGGACGCCATCTACTGCATTGGCTCGGTGCTCGGCCCGCACCCCTTCCCCATGATGGTCAGAGACTTCCAGAGCGTGGTGGGCATTGAGGCAAGAGAGCAATTTCTGTCGATGACGGGCGAGCTGCCCGACGCCGTTGTTGCCTGCGTGGGCGGCGGCTCGAATGCCATGGGCATCTTCTCGGGCTTCCTCAACGACCCCGTGGATATTTACGGCATTGAGCCTCTTGGACGGGGCGAAAAGCTTGGCGACCATGCCGCCAGCCTCAAGTACGGCACAGAGGGCATTATGCACGGCTTTAACAGCATCATGCTCAAGGACGAGAACGGTGAGCCTGCCCCCGTGTACTCGGTAGCAAGCGGCTTGGATTATCCTTCCTCGGGCCCTGAGCATGCCTTCCTGCACGACCTTGGACGTGTGAAATACGACGTGATCAACGACGAAGAGACCATCGACGCCTTCTTCCGTCTGTCCCGCATGGAGGGCATCATTCCCGCCATCGAGAGCGCACACGCCG
>SVTU01000097.1 GCA_015063655.1 Oscillospiraceae bacterium | reverse complement strand
GTTGGTCTGACCTACGTTTCCTGCTCGCCCTTCCGTGTGCCGATCGCACGCTTGGCAGCAGCACAGGCCGCTCTGAAGTAATTGAGCGATTGCTAAAAAAAACATCGATCCCAACGAGGGTTTCCTCGTTGGGATCGTCTTTTTTCGTATGTTGTGTAGGCTATGATCACCCAAACAGGGGAGTGGGATACGTGCCGTCCTCGTGCAAAGCACGCAGAGCGGCTTGCACAAGCGGCTTATCCTCAGCATAGGTCACGCCAAACCAAACGGAATCGGTCATCAGCATGCGCACCGACAGACTGCCGCTCCCGAGCAGGTGATCCACCATGGTAGGCAGGGCGTACTCCGCTTTGCTGTCCTCGGCATCAAGCGAGGCAAGGAAGCGATGGAATTCCTGCCGTATGCTCTCAAAGATCGCAGGCGTAAAGCCCCACATGTTCATGGACACCGCCGAAAGAGGCGACAGCTGTGTGCCGTTCTCGTCTGCGATACGGCCGTCCTCGCCAAGGGTAACTCGGTATGCCTCACGCACGCCCGCTAAATACCCGTCCTTTTCCGTACAAATGCCCCGTGTCACCGCACCGTTTCGGCTGACCGTATTCTTGAGGCGATACGTCACCATCACGCCCTCATGCTCCCGCAGGTCACGCAAGCTTTGCGCCATCACACGGTAGGCATCGGGGCCGTAATAATCATCGGCATTGATGATGGCAAACGGCTCGCAAATTGCCTCGGCGGCACACAGCACGGCATGCACCGTGCCAAACGGCTTTTGCCTTCCTTGAGGCACGGAATAGAAGGTGGGAAGCGAGGTATAATCCTGGTATACGTATGAAATGCTCACGCCCTTGATCGATTTGCAAAGACGTGACACGATCTCCTTATGCTCGGGCTTGATGACAAGCACCACACGTTCAAAGCCTGCCTTCATAGCGTCATAGATCGAATATTGCATCAAGATTTCATTGTTCGGACCAAGGCCATCCACCTGCTTATTGCCGCCGTAGCGTGAGCCAAGCCCTGCCGCCATAATCAAAAGTGTCATACTACCCTTCCTTAGCGTGTTTTTCGTCTCTTCTATCTTAGCACAAACGCCCCGTCTTGTCAAGCAAGGCGGGACAAATTGATTTTTTTTGAAAAAGCCCTTGACAAAGCCAAAAAGGAGTGCTAAACTATACGTAATTACAGGAGCAACGGGAGATTTACACGTATGAGAACGGTAGCGAACAGCTTTGCATACGAGTATTTTTACCTTTATTATTATTGCGTGCAATAAGATAAAGGTGCTTTTGTTGCGGAATTCGCTCCCGTCTGAATATTCAGAGTATGGAAAGCCTTTCCGGTGAAAACACCGCAGGGCTTTCCTTTTTTCTGTGCTTGCCCCTGCGGTCTGTATGAAGCGCAGAAATAACATTTTTCAAGGAGAATAGCACAATGATCGCCGTATTAAAGCAAGGTACAACCGAAACGCAAATTGAAAATCTTTCCACGTGGCTCAAGAACCAAGGACTTGACGTACATATTTCTCACGGCAGCATGCACACCGTGGTGGGTCTTGTGGGAGACACCGCCAAGATCGACGCCGAGCTTTTGGAGAGCCTGGAGATCGTGGAGTCCGTTAAGCGCATCAGCGAGCCGTTTAAGAGCGCCAACCGCAAGTTCCATCCCGATGACAGCGTCATCGAGGTGGGCAACACCTCGGTGGGCGGTGATATCTTTGCCGTGATGGCAGGCCCTTGCTCGGTGGAGAATGAGGAGCAGGTCATGGCGATCGCCCGTTCCGTAAAGGCGGCAGGTGCCACCATGCTGCGAGGCGGTGCCTTCAAGCCCCGCACCTCGCCCTACGACTTCCAAGGCCTGAAGGCAGACGGCATTGAGCTGCTGCTGCGTGCCAAGGAGGAAACGGGACTGCCCATCGTGACCGAGATCATGAACGCCAACCACCTGCCTCTGTTTGAGGACGTTGACGTCATTCAGGTCGGCGCACGCAATATGCAGAACTTTGAGCTTCTCAAGGAGCTTGGCAAGACACGCAAGCCCATTCTGCTCAAGCGCGGACTTGCCAATACCCTCAAGGAGCTGTTGATGTCTGCCGAATACATCATGGCGGGCGGGAACGAGAACGTCATTCTCTGCGAGCGAGGCATTCGCACCTTTGAGACCTACACCCGCAATACCCTGGATATTTCGGCCGTACCCATGCTGCGTGAGCTGACTCACCTGCCCGTGATCATCGACCCCTCTCACGCCACGGGTGTGGCACGCCTTGTCAAGCCCATGGCCTTGGCGGCTGCCGCCGCAGGCGCACACGGCTTGATGATCGAGGTGCACAACGACCCGAAGAACGCACTCTGCGACGGCGCACAGTCGCTCACCCCCGATGCCTTTGCCGACGTGATGCGTGCGGTTGGCACGGTGCGCAGGGCGTTGGCGGAAAGCGAGGCAAACTAACATGACGGTTGGAATTTGCGGTCTTGGGCTGATCGGCGGCTCGATGGCCATGGCCTACAAGAAGGCGGGCCACACCGTGCTTGCCCACGACAAGGATATTACCATTGAGGACTTTGCCGCCCTGTCGGGCGTGATCGACGGCAAGCTGAATGCCGACACAGTTCCCTCCTGCGAGCTGATCCTCGTGGCATTATACCCCGTTGCCACCATGGCATACATGGAGCAGATCGCCCCCTATATCGACCGAAATGCCGTGCTGATGGACCTGTGCGGCACCAAGCAACAGGTGTGTGCGTGCGGTATGGCCTTGGCCGAACGGTACGGCTTCACCTTCGTGGGCGGCCACCCCATGGCAGGCTCTCAGTATTCGGGCTTCAAGCACGCCAAGGCTACCCTCTTTCTGGGTGCGCCCATGGTCATCGTTCCGCCCGTCTATGACGATATGGCGCTTCTTGACCGCATTCGCACGCTTCTCTCCCCCGCAGGCTTTGGCCGTCTTTCGGTGACCACAGCCGATAATCACGATAGGGTGATCGCCTTTACCTCGCAGCTGGCGCACGTGGTATCCAATGCCTACGTCAAAAGCCCGACGGCGCAGGAGCACAAGGGCTTTTCGGCGGGAAGCTATAAGGATCTGACCCGCGTGGCTTGGCTGAATGAAGCGATGTGGAGCGAGCTGTTCCTCGAAAACAAGGAGCCTCTGCTCTTTGAGCTGGATACCATCATCGCTTCCCTGCAGGCATACCGAGACGCCATTGCAGACGATGACCTGCCCACCCTGACGGAGCTTTTGCGGGAGGGGCGTATTCTCAAGGAACGCATCGACGGATAAACAAAGGAGTATATATGATTACCATTCACGTAAACACCGCAAAGCCATATGACGTTCTCATCGGGAACGGTCTGCTTGACCGTGCGGGCGAGCTGTGCGCCCCCGTGGTAGCCCCCTGCCGTGCCTGCATCGTCACCGACGATACCGTGGCGGCACTGTACGCCGACCGCTTGGACAAGTCTCTCACAAAGGCAGGCTATCGGACGGTACGCTTTGTATTCCCGCACGGCGAGGAGAGCAAAAGCACCGAGATGCTGGTTGCTCTGTGGGAATTTTTGGCCGAACAGCGCCTGACGCGCTCCGACTGCCTCTTTGCCCTTGGCGGCGGTGTGGTGGGCGACCTGTGCGGCTTTGCCGCCGCCACCTATCTGCGGGGGATTCGCTTTATTCAGCTTCCCACCACCCTGCTCGCCGCCGTGGATTCCTCGGTTGGCGGAAAAACGGCGGTGGACCTGCGTGCAGGTAAAAATCTTGTGGGAGCGTTTCATCAGCCCGCCTTGGTGCTGTGCGACCCACAGACTTTGCACACGCTGCCCTCTGCCACCTTCTCAGACGGCTGTGCCGAGGTTGTTAAATATGCCGTGATCAACGATAGGCCTCTGTTCGACCGCCTCGCCTCGGGTGCGCTGACAAGCGACACCGTGCAGGTCATCGCCGACTGTGTACAGCATAAGGCCGATATCGTTTGTGCCGATGAATTCGACAAGGGAGAGCGTCAGCTTCTCAACCTCGGCCACACCATCGGGCATGCCGTGGAGCTTTGCTCGGGCATGCAGATCTCGCACGGAAGCGCCGTAGCGATCGGCACGGTCACCGCCATGCGGGCTTCCGTCGCCTTGGGGCTTGCCACAGCCGAGGAGCTTGACGAGCTGATCGCTCTGCTTTCCCGTCTCGCTCTCCCCACAACGTGCGCCTATACGGCAGACGAGCTTGCCAAAGCAGCACTTGTGGATAAGAAAAGGCAGGGCGACACGGTCACGTTGGTTTTGCCCTACGCCATCGGTGACACACGTCTGTATCCCATTCCCGTTTCGTCACTGAGCGATTTCTTACAGAAGGGACTGACCCTATGAACGTAACGATCTCGCCGTCCGCCGTGGGCGGCTCTATCGAGGCGGTTGCCTCAAAATCGGTGGCGCACCGACTGCTGATCTGTGCCGCCCTTGCCAACACCGAAACGCATATACGCTGTGAGCAGGTCAACGACGACATCAATGCCACGGTGCGCTGTCTTTGCGCTCTTGGGGCTAACGTTCTCCGCGAGGGCTGTGACTTTACCGTCTCTCCCCTCTCGCCTGCTTCGCTCCCGCACAGCGCCGAAATGGACTGTGGAGAGAGCGGCTCAACGCTTCGCTTTCTCCTCCCTGTGATCGCCGCTCTCGGCGTAAACGCCGCCGTGCGCATGCACGGACGGCTCTCCGAGCGTCCTCTCTCCCCCTTGGATGAGGCACTGAAAGCGCACGGCGTTACGCTGACACGGCCCGAACAGGACACCCTGCTCTGCTGCGGCAGGCTGACACATGGCGAATACCGCATACGGGGTGACGTATCCTCACAGTTCGTCAGCGGACTTCTCTTTGCTCTCTCTTGCCTTGATGAGCCGAGCAGGCTGATCATAGACGGCACGCTTGCCTCTGCCCCGTACGTGGATATGACGGTGGATGCGCTTGCTGCCTTCTCCGCCCGGCCCGCACGCACAAGCAATGGCTTTAAGGTAGGGGGGGTTCCCCTTGTCTCGCCGAAGCACGCCCGTGTTGAGGGCGACTGGTCGGGAGCGGCCTTCCCGCTTTGCATGGGCGCACTGTCAGGCAAGGGCGTGACCGTCCAGGGGCT
>SVTU01000096.1 GCA_015063655.1 Oscillospiraceae bacterium | reverse complement strand
ATATTCTTACCTCCGTTCATAAATGTTGTGTGGTAACTACATTTTACACCTTGGTGAGAATATTGTCTATACTTTTTTCGGGTGTTGCACTTATTATTATAATCTGCCCTCCCTTGTGTAAAGGGAGCTGTCAGCGAAGCTGACTGAGGGATTGTTTTGTGTACATTATTGCTTTTTACAATCCCTCCGTCACGGCAAGCCGTGCCACCTCCCTTTACACAAGGGAGGCTTGGATTTAGTCCCGCTTGAGTGGGTTTTCGTAACAAATGCATGGCTGGCAGGCCAATTTAAAGCGCACTTGTGCGCCGCCAGTAGGATTAGGGCTATGCCCGAAAATGAAATATCACCCGCTATGCGGGTGGATTATTATTGTGTATCCCACCCCCGCGTCATTCTGAGCGGAGCGAAGCGGAGTCGAAATCTGAGCGAGCAGATTGCGAGCGAAGATCAAACGACGGGTGACGTCGTTTGGAATCTCGGGCGGGAAGGAACGATACCCTGCGAGATTCGCATGCTTGCAGGCAAGCATGCGCCCTTACGGGTTTCGACTACGGGTTACGCCCTTCGCTCAGACTGACGCAGGGGTGCAACGTTCCGCCTCCTGCATTTGCTTCCCGCCCGCGTCATTCTGAGCGGAGCGAAGCGGAGTCGAAATCTGAGCGAGCAGATTGCGAGCGAAGATCAAACGACGGGCAACGTCGTTTGGAATCTCGGGCGGGAAGGAAGGATATCCTGCGAGATTCGCATGCTTGCAGGCAAGCATGCGCCCTTACGGGCTTCGACTACGGGCTGCGCCCTTCGCTCAGAATGACGCAGGGCTCGTGCGCTTCGCTTACGGGCAAGTTTGCTTCGCAAACGTTGCAACTCGTGCGCTTCGCTTACGGGCAAGTTTGCTTCGCAAACGTTGCGACTCGTGCGCTTCGCTTACGGGCAAGTTTGCTTCGCAAACGTTGCGACGGGAGGCTGATAGCCCCCCGCTTTTCGGAATCCCAAAAAGCGGTGCGGTCTACGTAGACCGCACCGCTGTGCGTTATGTTGCTTACTGATACAGGGGGTACTTGCGGCAGATCTCCATGACGGTTTCTCGAATGGTATCGGCACTGTTTTCGTAATCGGTGGCGGTGAGCTTGAAGAGATGGGCAATGGTCTTCATTTCCTGGACACCGAGGCCACGGGAGGTAACAGCGGGTGTTCCCACACGCACGCCCGAGGTCACAAAGGGCTTCTCGGGGTCGTTGGGGATGGCGTTCTTGTTGACCGTGATATGCACGGTGTCGAGGCGCGCCTCAAACTCCTTGCCCGTGATCTTCATGGGGCGAAGGTCAACCAGCATGAGGTGGTTGTCCGTTCCGCCGCTCACAAGGTCGAAGCCCTCGGCAAGCAGACCGTCGGCCAGCACCTTGGCGTTCTCCACGATATTATGCGCATAGGTCTTGAATTCGGGCTTGAGTGCCTCGCCAAAGCATACGGCCTTCGAGGCAATGGTGTGCATGAGAGGACCGCCCTGCGTACCGGGGAAGATGGCCTTGTTGATCTTCTTGGCAAGCTCCTCGTCGTTGGTCAGGATCAGACCGCCTCGAGGACCTCTGAGCGTTTTGTGCGTGGTGGTGGTGGTAATGTCGGCGTAGGGGACGGGGGAGGGATGCTCGCCTGCCGCCACAAGGCCTGCAATGTGGGCCATATCGACCATGAAGTAAGCTCCCACCTCGTGTGCGACCTTGGCCATTCTCTCAAAATCGATCACACGGGGATAGGCCGAGGCCCCTGCCACGATAAGCTTGGGGTGATGCTCCTTGGCCAGCTTTTCAAAGGCATCATAGTCCAGCATTTCGGTTTCGGCATTCAGCTCGTAGGGAACAAAGTTGTAATAGTTGCCCGAGATATTCACGGGGCTTCCGTGGGTGAGGTGTCCGCCGTGAGCCAGGCTCATACCCATCACGGTGTCACCGGGGCGAAGCAGGGCAAAATATACGGCTGTATTAGCCTGCGCGCCGCTGTGGGGCTGCACGTTGGCGAATTTGGCACCGAAGAGAGCCTTGGCACGCTCGATGGCAAGCTCCTCCACAATGTCCACGCAAGCGCATCCGCCGTAGTAACGCTTACCGGGATAGCCCTCGGCATATTTGTTTGTCAGCACCGAGCCCATGGCGCACAGCACAGCCTCTGAGACGATGTTTTCCGATGCGATCAGCTCAAGTCCGTCCGACTCACGTGTCAGCTCACGTGCGATAGCGTCCGCTACCTCGGGATCGGTCATGGCTACCTTTTTGATCATGTCCTGAACCATAATAATCCTCCAAACGATTTCAATGATATATCATTATATCGTATTTTCATGCACTTTGCAAGAGGAAAAATAAAATTTTAACTTTTTAATAATTATTTATGATGTGTATTGACAAATCGATGCAAAAAGTGGTATAATGTATTTGGATTATTGTGAATAAGTATTCAAATGATGCACCAATGATCTACGGCCCGTCAATATGAAAATGGAGGACCTACTCATGGAGATCGCAATTATTGCTCACGACCTGAAAAAAGAATTGATGACACAGTTTTGTATTGCTTACTGCGGTATCTTGAGTAAGCATCATTTGTGTGCAACGGCGGTGACTGCCAAATATATTGCCGAGTCAACAGGCTTGGAGATCACACGCTTGATGCCCGGTGAGCAGGGTGGAGAGCAGCAGATCGCCTCCCGTATTGCGTATAATGAGATCGATGTTTTGCTCAACTTCCGTGATACACGCCCCACGGCCAAGTATAACGAGGAGGATCTGGAGCTGCTTCGCATGTGCGATCTTTACAATATCCCCGTTGCTACCAACATTGCAACCGCCGAGGTGCTGATCACGGCCCTTGACAGAGGCGATCTGGATTGGCGGCAGCTGGTCAATCCCCGTGCGCAGGGCTGACAGTAGCTTTGTGCCCATGCAGGGACACGTCCATGGAACAACGGTACGTTACAGAGAGGGAGAGTTGCTGAAAGCTCCTACGGCCGTCCGATGGATACCACCCCGCAGAACAATCGTATAAATGAAGTGAAAGCTTCGGGTGGAACCGTGCGGCTTACCGTACCCCGAGCAGTATACGTGCGTATACTGCTCGTTTTTTTACCCGTTACCATATTATGTGACAAACAGAAAGGAAGAAAACTATCATGAAGATCAATTTTGGAAGTACGTCCGTGGAGCTTAACGAGAGCAAAACGGTATTTGATGCCGCCGCCGAGGCGGGGCTTATCAGCCGTGAGGTGATCGCCGCCCGTGTTAACGGCACGGTTTGCGCCCTCACACAGCCCTTGACCGAGGATGCCGACGTCACGCTCCTCACCTTCGCCGATGAGGACGGCAAGCACGTCTTTTGGCACAGCGCCTCTCACGTGCTGGCACAGGCTGTGAAGCGCCTGTATCCCGAGACCAAGCTTACCATCGGCCCTGCCGTGGCGAACGGCTTTTACTATGACTTTGACAGCGACATTTCCTTCACGCCCGAGATATTGGCCGCTCTTGAGGCGGAGATGAAGAAGATCGTGAAGGAAAACCACAAGATCGAGCGCTTCGAGCTGCCCCGTGCCGAGGCAATCGCCTTTATGCAGGAGAGAAACGAGCCCTACAAGGTTCAGCTGATCGAGGAGCTTCCCGAGGGGGCGGTGATCAGCTTCTACCGTCAGGGCGAGTTCGTTGACCTGTGCGCAGGTCCGCACCTGTTTGCCACGGGTGCCGTAAAGGCCCTCAAGCTGACGCAATGCACGGGAGCTTACTGGAAGGGCGATCAGAACAACAAGATGCTTCAGCGTGTGTACGGCGTGGCATTCCCCGCCAAGGATATGCTGCGTGAGCATCTGGAGCGCATCGAGGAGGCTAAGAAGCGAGACCATAACAAGATCGGCCGTGAGCTTGAGTATTTCACCACGGTGGACTGCATCGGTCAGGGATTGCCCATTTTGCTTCCCAAGGGCTCTCGTGTGATCCAAACGCTGCAGCGTTGGGTGGAGGACGAGGAGCAGAAGCGCGGCTATCAGCTGACCAAGACGCCTTTGATGGCTAAGAGAGAGCTTTATAAGATCTCGGGGCACTGGGATCATTATCTTGACGGTATGTTCGTGATGGGCGATCCCAATGACGAGACCAAGGAGTGCTTTGCGCTTCGCCCCATGACCTGCCCCTTCCAGTATCAGGTGTTTTTGAACAAGAAGCGTTCCTACCGTGAGCTTCCCATGCGCCTTGGCGAGACCTCCACGCTGTTCCGCAACGAGGAGTCGGGCGAGATGCACGGCCTTATTCGTGTGCGTCAGTTCACGATTTCCGAGGGTCACCTCATTCTGCGTCCCGATCAGCTTGCCGAGGAATTCAAGGGCTGTCTTGACCTGGCCAAATATTGCCTTGAGACGATCGGCCTGTGGGAGGACTGCTCCTTCCGCTTCTCGCAGTGGGATCCCAAGCGCACCGACAAATACGAGGGCACGCCCGAGCAGTGGAACGAGGCGCAGACCATCATGGGTGAGCTTCTTGACACCTACCTTGGAAGAGAAAACTACGTGATCGGTATCGACGAGGCTGCCTTCTATGGCCCGAAGCTTGACATTCAGTGCAAGAACGTGTTTGGCAAGGAGGACACCATCGTTACCATTCAGGTCGATATGCTGCTTGCTAAGAAGTTTGGTATGGAGTATACCGACTCAAACGATGCCCGTGTCACGCCCTATATCATTCACCGTACCTCGATGGGCTGCTACGAGCGCACGCTCGCACTCCTTCTTGAGAAGTACGCAGGCGCACTGCCCATGTGGATGGCGCCTGAGCAGATCCGCTTCCTGCCCATCGGCGACGAGCAGTCGGCGTATGCCCATACGCTTGCTGACCGCTTGACGGCTCTTGGTATGCGTGTGACGGTGGACGACAGAAACGAGAAGATCGGCTACAAGATCCGTGCCGCACAGCTGGAGAAGATCCCGTATATGGCGGTGATCGGCGACAAGGAGATCGCCGACGGTGCCGTTGCCGTGCGCTCCCGCAAGACGGGCGATATGGGCACGATGTCTGCCGACGAGTTCGTTTCCTTTGTGCATGAGCAGGTCGTGAGCCGTTCCAAGGATAACTAAAGAACAGAAAAGTGGCTGTCACATTGGGCAAGATCGAAAAAGGTCCGTGAAAGTAGCAAAAAACTATCTCAGATACGCCTAAAACATAAATGAGATAGTTCTAAGGT
>SVTU01000001.1 GCA_015063655.1 Oscillospiraceae bacterium | reverse complement strand
CGTGGTGCTGACAACGGGCTTTTGGCGTCACCCCGGTAACGAGGATATCCTGCTTTACGCACGGGAGCGGGGCTTGCCCTGCCTTGAGCTGAGCGATCTCGGCGAGATGGACGAAATGAAGGCACTCGGTCAGTTTGAGCACAGGGGCGTGGCCAATCACCCGTCCGACCTCGGTATGCAGACCATAGCGGAACGTATTTCACAGCGGATCTTGGCCATTCTATCCGAGCTATAATATTCATATCGTACGGGACTGTCTCAAGGAGCATGTGAGACAGTCCCATTTTGGTGGAATCTTGCAATTATCCCTTGCATTTTAGTCCGTGTGCGTATATAATAATACATAGAGTGCTTTGGGAGGGATTGCGATGGAACGGATAACAGGGATTGAACAGCTTCGAGGTGTGCGCTGTGACGTTTTGGGGATCGGTATCTCCAACGTGCCGCTCATTCGCCTGCTGGTGCAGGCAGGGGCAAGCGTGACGGCCTACGATAAGAAAACCGAATCGGCTCTTGGAGAAACAGCCGCAGAGCTCAGAGCTCTCGGCGTGTCGCTCTCCTTGGATAATCCGAGCTTTGAGGGGCTTTCGGGAGAGGTGATTTTCCGCTCCCCGGGGATCCGTCCTGACATACCCGCCATTGCCCGTGCGGTGGCACGGGGTACGATATTGACCTCAGAGATGGCATTGTTTTGTGCCTCCTGCCCCTGCCCGATCTATGCGATAACGGGAAGCGACGGAAAGACCACCACCACCACGCTTACTCATCTGTTTTTGGCTGAGGCCAAGAGAAGAGAGGGGAAGGGGCGTGCCCTTGTGGGCGGCAATATCGGCCATTCGCTGTTGCCCGAGGTAGAGAGTATGACGGCGCAGGACGTAGCGGTTTTAGAGCTTTCCAGCTTTCAGCTGAGCGATATGACGCATGCCTTTACACGGGCTGCCGTCACCAACGTTACGCCCAACCATCTTGATTGGCATACCGATATGGAAGAGTACGTGGCGGCCAAGAAAAGAGCGGTGAACGGGTGCGGTGTGGCCGTTTTCAATGCCGACAATCCCGAGACGATGGCCATGGCATGCGAGCGGGGACGGGATATGCTGCTGTTTTCCTCGCACAAGGCAAGCGTCGGTGAGATATTGCCCGCAGGGGCTGTGCGTTCGGCGGCACTGTACCTGCACGGCGGGGCGATCTGCTATTCGGACGGCCGTGATGAAGTACGGGTGCTTGACGTGGCGGATATCCTGTTACCGGGTATACATAACGTAGAAAATTATATGACCGCCATTGCTCTGTCGTACGGCGACGTGCCGCTTGAGATATACCGAGACGTGGCAAAACGCTTTGGCGGTGTGCCGCACCGCCTGGAGCTTGTGCGGGAGCTTGGCGGTGTGCGATACTATAACAGCTCCATTGATTCCAGCCCCACACGAACGGCCGCCGCTCTGCATGCCCTTTCGGGGGAGCTTGTGGTTATATGCGGCGGCTACGATAAGGGCATTCCGTTTGCCCCCTTGGCCGAGGCACTTTGCGAGCGGGCGCACACGGTGGTGCTGACGGGGGCTACGGCAGAGAAGATCGAGGCATCTCTTCAAGCTCTTGCCGAGCAGGGCGTGCGCTTGCCGTATATTATGCGAGAGCCTGACTTCGAGCGTGCCGTGCGCCTGGCGGCCTCGGTGGCGGTATCGGGGCAGAGCGTGCTGCTCTCGCCAGCCTGCGCCAGCTTTGATGCCTTTGCCAACTTTATGCAAAGGGGCGAGGCCTTCAAGCGCATCGTGGCCTCCTTGCTGTCCTAAAAATTAACAATTGAGACTTGATATTGTAACGGAGTTTTGCTATAATATAGGGTAATAACCCATGAAAGGCTGTGTAAATATGAAGAAAGTAATAGCCCTTGCCTTGGTGCTTCTCATTTGTCTTGGGGCTGTGGCTTGCCGTAAGAGTGACGTGCCGGAGGGCATGAAGGACGTAACCGTCAGCGGAGAGCCGTTTATTTTGTACGTGCCCGAAAACTGGACCTCCAACGCCGATAGCGGCATATCGGGAGCATTTCGCAACGTACCCGAGCCTATGCTGGTGAGTGCCTACTATATGACGCCCTCTGACGGTGATTTGACCGTGGAAGCGTACCTTGCGGCTTGCCTGCAGTCGGCGGCAGACCGCTTGTCGGATTTCGAGCTTGTTTCCAATCCCGAAAGCTCGGTGCTTGGCGGAGCGGATGCCTACCGAATTGAATACAAGGCAGAGCGCAACGGCGTGGACTATGCCGTTACGCAGTATGCCACGAAATACCGAGGCGATATGGTCACGCTGTGCTTTTACGTCCCCGTCGACTCCTTCGATGGCGTGGCGGAGGAGATAGCGTCCATCCTTGACGTCTTCGTGCTTCGTGAGCGAGAGGAGGCGCATGCCGACGCCGTAACCGACAAGCATACGCCCGATGGCATGAAGATCGCCTCGGGTGACGACACCGAATACCGACTGTACGTGCCGAACGCATGGATTTGCAGCTCACAGAAGGCTACGGGCTTTGCTTATTATCCCGAAAGCACACGCTCCAACGTCAGCGTGACCTCGTATTCGCCCGCAGAGGTGATGACGGCTGCGGAGCATTGGGAGGAGGTAAGGGAGGTCTATGCCGAGGAGCTTGACGGCTTTGAAGTTCTTTCCGAGGGTACGTACCGTGTTGCCAACCGTGATGCCGTGGACGTGGTGTACCGTGTATGGGACGGCACGGTTTGCTTCCGCATCCGTCAGACAATTCTTGTATACCGTGATATGGTGTACACGGTGACCTATACGGCAGTTGACGAGTGCTTTGACCTTCATGCGGAGGACGTGGATGCTATGCTTGACAGCTTTACCTTCCGATAAGAGCGGGGGAGCATATGATATATTTGGATCACAGTGCCACCACACCGCTGTGTGAGGGGGCACGGCAGGCCATGGCGGAGGCCATGACATGCTTTGGAAATCCCTCGTCTCTGCACATCGAGGGCCTGCGGGCGCAAAAGCTTTTGGAGCAGGCAAGAAGGCAGGTTATGCAGGGGCTTGGCGGTCACGCCGAGCGTCAGGGCGAGCTGTTCTTCACCTCGTGCGGAACAGAGGCAACGTCACTTGCGCTCTTCGGAACGGCATATGCCAAGAAGAGGCGGGAGGCCTGCCGCATTATCACCACCGACTCAGAGCATCCCTCCGTGTCGCAGGCACTTGCCCGCCTCAGTGAGGATGGCTTTGAGATCGTTCGCATTCCCACACGGGGCGGAGCGTTGGACATGGCGGCCCTTGATGCGGCCTTGGATAAGCCCGTGCTGCTTGCCAGCATGATGATGGTCAACAACGAGACGGGCGCACGCTACGACGTAGAAGAGGCATTTCGCCGTATCAAGGCAAAATATCCCGAGGCGGTCACGCATTGCGATGCCGTGCAGGGCTTCCTAAAGACCCCGTTTACACCGATGACGCTTGGTGCGGATCTGATCACCCTCAGCGGACACAAGGTGCATGCGCCGAAGGGCGTGGGTGCGTTGTACGTATCGAAAAAAATACTTACCGCCAAGAGGCTCGTGCCGTTCTTGGTGGGGGGCGGCCAGGAGAGAGGCATGCGCTCGGGAACCGAGAACGTGATCGGTATTGCGGGCTTTGGCGGTGCTGTGGCGGAGCTTTCGCCACGCATCAAGGAGGAGCTTGCCGCTATGGAGAGCCTGCGCAGTGAAGGAGAGAGGCGCGTGCGTGACATGGGGATTGCGGTCAACACGCCCGTGTGTCATGCTCCCCACATCCTTCATATCACTCTGCCGCATATCAAGAGTGAGACCATGCTTCACTTTTTGTCATCCGAGGGACTTTGTGTGTCCAGCGGATCGGCCTGCTCGTCGCATGCCTCGCACCCGAGCGATGCCTTGCTCGCCTTCGGGCTGTCTGCTCACGAGGCGGATTGCTCGCTTCGCATCAGCCTTGGCCGAGAGAATACGCCGAGCGATATTGACGCTCTGTGCCGAGGCCTTCAGGCGGGACTTGATCGACTTGTGCGCATTAAGCGCTGAAGAAGGATGCCTCAATACACGGCTTACCGACAAAAAAAGGACAGAGAATGCAAATGCATTCTCTGTCCTTTTGTATGCCAAAGGCAATGATTACGCCTGTTTTTTCTTGCGAGAGCCGATGAAGGCGAGAGCGGCGTTGACCGCACAGAAGGCAACGATGGTGTAGAAAATGATGGTATGGTTGAGATCGAAGATAAAGCCGTATACGATGGACTGGATCGCCGCACCCATGTAGGCAGAGAAATCCAAAATGCCCGAGGCCGTACCCGAGAACACACGGCCACCAACGTCAGTGGCGTAGGTAAAGGCAATGCCGTCAACGGCGTAGATACCAAAGCCTGCGATAAACAACAGCACCTGGATCAGAACCAACTGCCCGGGGACCTTGGGGTCTAAGGGTAGGAAGCCCACGATGGCGGCGGCCGCCAACAGGGCGCTGATGATAACGGCAGGCATGCGGTTGGTGGGGCAGAGCTTATCGGTAATGACGGGAACGACGAACGTACCGACGGCCATACCCACGGACAGGGCGAGCGAGCCGAAGAGGCTGGCCTCAATGTCAATGCCGTATTCGGCGGTGAAGTAGTAGGGGATCCACTGTGTCAGTCCGTAGCGAGCCACGCCGCACAGGAAGGTAACGAAAACAAAGATCAGGAACTTGGGGTTAGACAAAAGATGGAAGTAGGGATATAGAGTGCCCTTTTCTCTGACGATGGCCTTCATGTGCTCCTCTTCCTCGTTCTTTTGCACGGACTTCTCCTGATAGGGAGGCAGACCGACTCTTTCGGGAGAGGGGCGGGAGCAAAGCAGATAGACGATCAGCATGATAGCGGGCAGAATAGCGGGCAGGAAGAAGATGGCTTGCCAGCCAAGGTTGAGATCCAGCTTGGCAGCAACCGTCATCGAGACGGCAACGGCGATGGTGGCAACCGTGCCGCCAAGGCCTGAGAAGGCGTGCGTAAAGCCCACGGCAAAGCCACGGCGGTCGCTCGGCCACCAGTTGGTCAGCACGGCAAGCCCCGAGCTCCAGGCCATGGACTGGAAGTAGCCGTTCAGTCCCCAAATAAGTGCCATGATCAGAACAAGACTGCTGATGCCGAAGATATCGGGCATGGGGGGCAAAAAGCCTGTCAGACCCATCAGCATGTTGGCACCGAAGGAGAGAACGATCGCACCGATGATAAACTTATGAGGACCGAAGCGCTCGGACAGTCTGCCATTGATGAGGTGACCGATGCCATAGGTCCAGAACAGGACGCTCGTCATGATGCCGATCGTGCCCTTGTTCCAACCAAGGCCGCCCTCCTCGACGGGAAGCTCAAGATACTGACCGCCAAGGGTAATGTTTTGGCGCATGCAGTAGAGCGTGCAGTATAAAACGGAGAACATGACCAAAAACAGAATGGCGTGAAGGGTAAAACGCTTCTTTTGCTCGGGTGTGTAGCCGTAGCTCCACTTTTCCGAAGAATTCTTCTTGTTCATTTTTTGCTGTCCTTTCTTTTTCTTTGAAAAAATAAACGCTGACATGATTATACACTATATTGTGCGCCTTGTAAAGGGGGTTTTGATAAAAAAATAAAAAAATGAGGACGAAAGTCCTCATTTTTTTAGAAAAGGATTTACATAATGGCCAGGCACGTGCGGAGCTTTTCGGTGAAGCGTGCGGGCGTATCGGGCTCTTTATCCGAGAGCCAGCGGTCAAAGGTGCAGATAAAGGCATCCACGTAAAAATGAACGCAGAAGGGGGTGGCGGCACGGTCGGGGGAGCGGGTGGCAAGCTCACGCTCAAGAATGGGTGTGAGGATGGATTGGAAGTATTCACAAAACGAATTCTGCCCCTTGATCTTGAACACCTTGCGGTAAAAGGCCTGCTCACGGTAAAAGTAATCGCACAGTCCGCAGATCAGCTCCCAATGGGTGATGATCTTGCCGTGGGGCAGGGTCTGCAAAAACTCGGTATCAAAGATCCAGTTAATGAGATCGTACTTGTCACGGAAATGATAGTAAAAGCTCTTTCGGTTCATCTGGCACTTGTCGCATATGTGGCTGATGTTGATCTTAGCAAAGGGAATGTCTGCCATCAGCTCCTTTAAGGCGTTAGCCAATGCTTTTTTGGTTATGTATGAATCTGCCAAGAAGTGTCCCTCCTCAAAAAGGATATGTTGCTTTCCTATTTATTGTATCATGACAAATTGCACAATTCAAGGGCTTTGTGCAAAAACTTTGGGACAATTATCAAAAAATGTCTAAATTTGTAACATGGATTGCAGAGAAGAGAAAAAATGTAACAGCGATTTTGTTTCGTGTATTGTAATTCAAAAACGGATATGATATAATAGTAGCATTATCTTAAACAGGAGGAATTTGCATGAAGTTTTATTGCACAGACGGCGACAAGGTCTTGCAAGAGGTTGGCGGAGCGAGGGAAGGCCTTACCTCTGCCGAGGCAGCCAAGCGTTTGGAGACAAACGGTAAGAATAAATTGGCCGCCGCTAAGGGCAAGTCGATCTTCCGTCGTTTTCTTGAGCAGCTGGCAGATCCGATGATCATCATTCTGCTGGTCGCCGCAGCCATCAGCGGCGTGTTGGCCGTTGTGGAGGGCGAGAGCTTTGCCGACGTCATCATCATTTTGGCGGTGGTTATCGTGAACGCTGTTCTCGGTGTGTACCAGGAGAGCAAGGCAGAGAAGGCCATCGAGGCCCTTCAGGAGATGTCGGCGGCGACGTCAAAGGTGTTGCGTGACGGTAAGGTGCAGATCATTCACAGTGAGGATCTGGTCGTTGGCGATATCATTCTGCTGGAGGCAGGCGATGCCGTTCCCGCCGATGCGAGAATTTTGGAGAACGCAAGCCTGAAGGTCGAGGAGGCCGCGCTGACGGGTGAGTCTGTCCCCGTTACCAAATTCATCGATATTATCAATCTCAAGGATGGAGAGAAGGACGTTCCCCTCGGTGACCGCAAGAACATGCTGTATATGGGCTCCACCGTTGTGTACGGACGCGGCACGGCCGTTGTGACCGCTACGGGCATGGATACCGAAATGGGTAAGATCGCAGGTGCGCTTCAGCAGGCAGAGGACGGAGAGACGCCCCTGCAGAGAAAGCTGAATCAGCTTTCCAAGATCCTTACCTGGCTTGTGCTTGGTATCTGTATCGTTGTGTTCGGCGTTCAGCTTTTACGTGCAGGCAATTTCAGCTTTAACGAAACCATTCTTCCTTCCTTTATGATCGCTGTTTCGCTGGCTGTTGCGGCCATTCCCGAGGGACTTGCCGCTGTGGTGACCGTGGTGCTTTCCATCGGCGTTACCAACATGTCCAAGCGCAACGCCATCATTCGCCGTCTTACGGCGGTGGAAACGCTTGGCTGTGCGCAGATCATTTGCTCGGATAAGACGGGAACGTTGACACAGAACAAAATGACCGTTGTGGACTTCTTCGGTGAGAACGAGAAGCAGATCGCCTCGGCAATGGCTCTTTGCTGTGATGCCGAGATCGATACCGACGGAAACGTAACGGGCGAGCCCACTGAGGCGGCACTTGTTGTTTGGGCGGATAAGCTCGGCATGAAGAAGTACGATCTCAAGGCAAGCTTCCCCCGCTCGGGCGAGGCTCCCTTTGACTCGGCCCGAAAGATGATGTCCACCGTGCACGTGACGGAGGGTCACTACACGCAGTACACCAAGGGTGCGCCCGACGTGGTGATCGGGCGCTGCACACACTATCTTGAGGACGGCAAGCCCGTTCCCATGACCGAGGCGTATAAGAATACCATTCTTGCAGCCAACAAGACCATGGCAGACAAGGCTTTGCGTGTGCTTGCCTGCTCGATGAGAGTGTATGAGAATGCACCTGCCGATTACGAGGCAGAGCATTTGGAGGAGAACCTTTGCTTCGTTGGCCTTTGCGGTATGATCGATCCCGTTCGTCCCGAGGTCAAGGACGCGATTGTACAGTGCCGCAGCGCAGGCATCCGTCCCATCATGATCACGGGTGACCATATTGATACCGCTGTGGCGATCGCCAAGGAGCTTGGCATCATCACCGAGGAAACCTGTGCGATCACGGGCGCACAGCTCAACGATATGGACGATGCTGAGTTTGAGGCCAAATTCAAGGATATCAGCGTGTATGCCCGTGTTCAGCCCGAGCATAAGACGAGAATCGTCAACGCTTGGCGCAAGGCAGGCTACGTAACCGCCATGACGGGTGACGGCGTCAACGACGCCCCCTCAATCAAGAGTGCCGACATCGGCGTCGGTATGGGTATCACGGGTACGGACGTTACCAAGAACGTAGCTGACATGGTGTTGACCGACGATAATTTTGCCACCATCGTGGGCGCGGTCGAGGAGGGTCGCCGCATCTATGATAACATCCGTAAGGCCATTCAGTTCCTGCTCGGCTCGAACATGAGCGAGGTGCTGTCCATCTTTACGGCAACCCTTTTGGGCTTTACCATTCTCAAGCCCGTTCACCTGCTTTGGATCAACCTGGTGACCGACTGCTTCCCCGCACTTGCTTTGGGTATGGAGAAGGCAGAGCCTGATATCATGCGCCGCAAGCCCCGCAATGCCAAGGCAGGCATCTTCTCGGGTGGCATGGGTGTGGATATCGCCTACCAAGGCGTGCTCGTCACCGTGCTGACCATTGCCTCGTACTTTATCGGCCACTTCGTTGAAACAGGGAACTGGGAGATCACGAACAGTGCCCACGGCATGACCATGGCGTTCTTGACCATGTCGATGGCCGAGATCTTCCACAGCTTCAACATGCGTTCTCAGCGCGGCAGTATCTTTGCCCTTGGCTCGCAGAACAAGACGCTGTGGCTGGCAGGCGTCGGCTCCCTCGTGGCAACGACACTCGTTTGTGAGATCTCCTTCCTCGCCAACGCCTTCGGCTTTGCGCCCGTCGGCCTTGTTGAGTACGTGATCGCCATCGGACTTGGTGTGGTCGTGATCCCCGTGGTCGAGCTTGTTAAGCTGATCCAGAGAAAGCTTGGCAAAAACAACTAAAGCTTACCAATATAATAAAGAAGGCTGTCTCAAGCGTGGCTTGAGACAGCCTTCTTTGTCGGCTCCGTTACGATTGGGTCAATGCCTCGTAAACGTAGTCACGGATACGGGGATGGATGACGTTGTAGCCGTAGCTGCAGCTGCGCACGGTGGCGTTGAAGAAAATACCGATCTCATTGTCGGTGTCCGCCAAGAGATAGCCGTTGGCCGCACCGTCCCAGCCAAATTCACCCACGGGGGAGAGGGCTTTAGAGTAAACAGGCTCCATATGAACGCGTCCGCCAAGTCCCCAGCCGTAGCCGAAGAAGCGTCCGCCCGAGAAATCACCCCGCGCGGCATCGCACAGATAATTCTTCTTCATCATCTCCACCGTCTCCTTCTTAAGGAAGCGGTAGCCGTTCGGCGCCAGACCGCCGCAGGCAAGGGTGGCGGCAAACTCTTTGTAGTCGGAGGTCGTGGTGAAGATACCCGCACCGCCGCTATCCACACAGTCGGTCAGGCGGTAGGAATTGGTATTGCCGTAGGAGGCAGGAATCGCTCTTCCGAAATTGCTTTCAAAGGTGTAGAGGGGAAGAATACGCTTTTCCTGCTCGGGTGAGGGATGGAAGCCCGTGCTTGTCATGCCAAGAGGATCAAACAGCTCCTTTTGGGCGTAGTCGGCAAAGCGCATGCCGCTTGCTACCTCGATCACAGCACCAAGCACGTCGTGGCAGAGGCTGTATTTATAGCGTGTGCCGGGCTCAAAATCCAAGGGGGCCTCAGTGAGCGCATTGGCAAGCTGCAGCGTGGTGGCATGGGGATCCTGCAGCAGCTGCTTGATGGCGGGTGTTTTATAATCGTAGTTGAGGCCTGCCGTCATGGTGAACAGATGCCATATTCTCATGGGGCTTTGCAAGCGTGAGAGGCGGTCGCCCTCACGGCGTACGAAGAGCGTGCCGTATGCGGGCAGATACTTGGCAACCTCATCGTCAAGAGAGAGCTTGCCCTCCTCCACAAGCTTCAGTGCCAGGGCGCAGGTGGCGATTTTGGTGCAGGAGAAGATCCAAAACAGATCATTTTCGCTTACGGGGACGGTACGCTCGGTGTCGGCATATCCGACCATGCGGCGAAAGACCTCCTTACCGTGATGTGTAACCGACAGATCAGCGACGGGATAGCCGCAGACGGGCAGGGTATCCATTAAGGCTTCAAGCTTTTCAAAATTCATGTCAAAGCTCCTTTCCGTATTGTATTCGGTTACATTATACCGCAAGCCTCCCAAAATGTCAAGAAAGGACCCGAAAATCATGTTCGTTTTGCTTTTCAATTCCAAAAAAGGAAATTTCAAGGTACTCAACACAAATCAAAAAATAACGAATAACAAAAAAATTCCCTTTTTGGAAAAAATATTTCAAAAACATATTGACAAGTGAACGTAAAGGCGGTATAATAGCATCAAGATGACCCGATGATAGGGAATACGGATAGAAAAAGGAGAATGACAATGGCTAAGGCAAGCAAGAAAACAACCGAGATGCTTCCTCAGGGAAGCGATGCGGCGGCAAAAAAGAAGGCACTGAATACGGCGATCGCTCAGCTTGAGCGTGACTTTGGCGCAGGCTCGATCATGAAGCTGGGTGAGAATACGCACATGGAGGTGCAGGCTGTCAGCACAGGCTCGATCTCCTTGGACCTTGCTCTCGGTATCGGCGGCGTGCCGCGCGGCCGTATCATTGAGATCTTTGGCCCCGAGTCCTCGGGTAAGACCACGGTCGCTCTCCATATCATTGCCGAGGTACAAAAGCTTGGCGGCGAGGCGGCCTTCATTGATGCCGAGCATGCGCTCGATCCCGTGTACGCCAAGGCACTTGGCGTGGATATTAACAATTTGCTCGTCTCTCAGCCCGACTGTGGAGAGGATGCGTTGGACATTACCGAGGCACTTGTTCGCTCGGGTGCTATTGACGTGGTGGTCGTGGACTCCGTGGCGGCACTCGTGCCCCGTCAGGAGATCGAGGGCGACATGGGGCAGGCTGTCGTTGGCGTGCAGGCACGCTTGATGTCGCAGGCCATGAGAAAGCTTTCCGCCGTGATCTCCAAGAGCAATGCGGTGGTGGTGTTTATCAACCAGCTTCGTGAGAAGGTCGGCGTGATGTACGGCAATCCCGAAACCACCCCCGGCGGCCGTGCGCTCAAATTCTACGCCTCGGTGCGTATCGACGTGCGCAAGGCAGATCAGCTCAAAAACGGTAACGATATTTACGGTAACCACGTACGCTGTAAGGTCGTGAAGAATAAGGTGGCGCCCCCCTTCAAGGTAGCGGAGTTCGATATCCTCTACGGCAAGGGCATTTCCCGCTCGGGTGAGATCATCGATTACAGCATCGACCTCGGTATCATTCAAAAGAGCGGCTCGTGGTTCTCCTATAACGGCGAGCGCATCGGGCAGGGAAAGGACAACGTGCGCAAGATGATCGAGGGCAATCCCGCATTGCTTGCAGAGCTGGATGCCAAGATCCGTGCCATGAAGGATAAGATCGAAACGGCTGAGGATGAGGATGAGCTTGAGCTTGACGACGATATGGACGATTTCGATATTCGCACGCTCAAATCCGAGCTTGAGGAATAAGCATGACCGTTACGGTAAGCGCTATCACGGCAACGGGAGACGGAGCGAACGTCCGCCTTTTCGTTGTGCTGAGCGACGGTGAGCATCGGGATACGCGTGAGCTTTTGGTGCTTGCCTCTCGCTTTGCCTCTCTTGGTGTGGTCAAGGGGGAGATTGATGAGGCGACGTTTTCCCGCCTAGAGAAGGAAGCCGAGCTGTGCCTGGCGGTGCGCCGAGGCGTGAGCGCCTTGTTATACGGCCCTTGCTCGGAGAGACAGCTTGCCTATAAGCTACGCCACAAGGGTATAACCGAGGCGATGGCGCGTGCGGCTGTTCGCACGCTTGTGCAGATGGGCTATATAGACGAGGCGTCTGATACGGTGCGCCTTGCCGAGCGGGGCGTTGCCAAGCAGTGGGGACAGCGCCGCATAGCCGCGGAGCTTTTGCAAAAGGGCTACCGTGAGGCGTACGTGAAGGCCGCAGTGAACGCCTTGGATGAGGAGCAGATCCTCGGTAACTGCGAGGCACTGATCGCATCCCGTTACGGGACGGCTATTGACAATCCCTGCGATCGAAAAAAAGCCTTTTCCGCTCTTGTGCGCCTTGGCTATTCCGCCTCGCAGATCCAAGAGGCATACGCTCGCTTCAAGCAAGAGAATATATAACGTTTTCGGTGTGCTTGCCATAATCTTGGGCAAGCACACCGAGTTTTACATTTCGAAAATTTTTCGTAAAAAAAGCTATTGACATGGATTTGGTGTATGCTATAATGTAGGTGAGTCGGGGCAAGCCGAACATGTTAAGGAGGAATGATGATGTCAAGGATTACATTGGATATGAACAATATCGTGGGCAAGATCAAGCCGATGCACGGTGGCGGACAGCCGCCTCTTATTGGAAGCAAACCTATTGACAAGTACTTTCACTATTTGACCGAAGCAGGTATTCCGTATTCCCGTCTCCATGACGTGGGTGGGGCGTACGGTGGCAATCGTTTTGTGGATATCCCCAATCTGTTCCGTGATTTTGATGCCGACGAGAACGATCCCGCCAATTACGATTTTACCTTTACTGACGTTCTCATCACGGCTCTTGTAGAGGCAGGCGTTGAGCCATACTTCCGCCTTGGCGTTACCATTGAGAATGCCTCGTATATTAAGACCTACCGCACCGATCCCCCCAAGGATTATCACAAGTGGGCACGCATCTGTGAGCATGTGATTGCTCACTATACAGAGGGCTGGGCTGACGGCTTCACTTATAAGATCACCTATTGGGAAATCTGGAATGAGCCTGATAACGCCCTGAAGGGCAAACCGTCCGAGATGTGGTCGGGCACGCCCGAGGAGCTGTACCGACTGTATGACGTCACCGCCAAGCACCTCAAGGCCAGATTTCCCCACATTAAGATCGGTGGCTACGGTTCTTGTGGCTTTTATCATATAATCGACACCCCCGAAAAGCTGGCAACCCATCCCGATCACACGTATTACGATACGTTCTTCCTTGGCTTCCTTGCGTACGTCAAGGAGCATGGCTCACCCATTGATTTCTTCTCGTGGCACAGCTATGCCAATACCGAGAACACGTTGATCTTCGAACGGTATGTGGCACAGCGTCTTGAGGAATACGGACTGTCTCACATTGAAAACCATCTCAACGAATGGGATCCCTATTGTAAGGAATTCGGCACGGCACACCATGCCGCCGAGCTTGCGGCCATGATGCTCGGCATGCAGGAGCGTACGCCCGCCTTGCTGTGCATTTATGACATGAGGAACAACACCGCACCCTATTGCCCGTTGTTTGACATCAGGACCAAGAAGCCCATTCACGGCTATTATGCCATGGCGGCGTTCAATCGACTCTATCAGCTTGGCTCGCAGGCGGCACTGACGTGTGACACCGAGGGGCTGTATGCTGTGGCGGCAACCGACGGCAAGCACGGAGCCTTGATGCTTTCCAACCTGACAGGAGAGGAGCAGGAGCTTGTCATCAAGGGAGCGGATATGTCTAGAGCCCGTTATTACGTGATCGATGAAGAACGCCTGCTTTCGTGGGCACCCCATGCCAAAACGATCGAAAACAATACGGTCGTTCTGATAGAATTCTAAGGAATAGGAGAAACGTTATGTCACAGGTATCGGTTCAGTTTGGAAAGAAGGCAGGGAAGGTCAAGCCCATGCATGCGGTCAATAACGGTCCTGTCTACAAGTTTGCCGCCGACCAGCGCATCACCAATATTGATGCCTTTATGGAGGCGGGCATTCCGTATGCGCGCAACCATGACGCAGCTTTTTACGGTACGTACGGACGAGAATTTACCGTGGATGTACATAACATCTTCCGCACCTTTGATAAAGACCCCTACGATCCCGCTTCGTATGAGTTTGAATGCACGGATGAGTACATCAGGGTGTGCGAGTATGCAGGTGTTAAGACTTTTTATCGCCTTGGCTCTAAGATCGAGCACGGCGTTAAGAAGTTCGGAACGCTTCCGCCCAAGGACTTTCATAAGTGGGCGGTGATCTGCGAGCATATCATCCGCCACTATACCGAGGGCTGGGCCAACGGCTTCCATTACGATATCGAATATTGGGAGATCTGGAACGAGCCCGATCTTGATGCCGACGATAAAGCAGATAAGCGCTGCTGGGGCGGAACAAAGCTGCAGTTCTTCGAGCTGTATGACGTGGCGGCCAAGCACCTTAAGGCATGCTTCCCGCATCTCAAGATCGGCGGTCCCGCTGTGGCAGGCAACATGGAATGGGCAGAGGATTTCCTCGCTCAACTCAAGGCTCCCTTGGACTTTTTCTCGTGGCACCGTTACAAAAGTGATCCGTATAAAATCGCCCAAAGAGTAAAGGAAACAAGGGACTTGCTTGACAAATACGGCTTTGCCGAGGCGGAGAGCATTCTCAACGAGTGGAATTACGTTCGTAGTTTTGAGGGTGACGATTGGGTATATTCACTTAGAGCGGAAAAGGGCCTGAAGGGATCGGCCTTCATAGCTGCCGTCATGATGCTCTGTCAGGAGCTTCCTTTGGATATGCTGATGTACTACGATGCCCGTCCCTGTGGGATGAACGGTATGTTTTCCACCGATATCGTATGCGATAAGCTCAAGGGCTACTATCCCTTCTATATGTTTAACGTGCTGTATCGTTTGGGCGAGTCGGTGGCTTCCTCGTCGGATGACCCCGACGTCACCGTTTGTGCCGCAAGCCGTGACGGTGAGGCTGCCGTGATGCTGACGTATTTTAACGATGATGACGAGGCGGCCGACAAAAAGGTTTCGGTCGATCTGTGTGACTTTGGCTGCAAGGCTGGCAGTGAAATCGAATATTACGTGTTGGATAAGGAGCACGATCTCTCGCTCGTGGCAAAGCAGACCTATTACGGCGAGCGTTTTACGCCCGAGCTGACTCTCTCCAATTACACCTCGTATCTGTTGAAGATCAAGCAAAAGGCCTGAGCGTGCCTTTGAAGAAAAAGAAAAGCGTTTCGCCGAAGCTCGGCGAAACGCTTTTCTTTTTCACATACAGTTACGATTAAGCCAGTGTGCGGTAGGTGGCGATCACGGTGTCGCCAAGAGCGGCGAGAAGCTGTGATGTGCGAGCCTCGCTGACGGTGTCGATGACAACGGCCACAGCCCCGTTTACCTCGCAAGACTTCAAGACCTTGACATCGTTGGGCAGGGCAGGGGCGCTTTGGCAGATCAGGACACGGCGGCAGACGTAATCGTCAAAGCTCTTGATATCTTCAGCCTTGGCATCCTCCCAAGCGATGGGCTTGACGGCCTTGTCACGGTTGGCAATGATATCGATAATATCGGCAACAACGGCGCTCGCGGTGGGAAGCTTGCCCGCACCCGGGCCGTAAAACATCACATCACCCACCATGTTGGCGGTGATGAGAATGCCGTTGAACACGCCGTCAATGTTGGCAAGGGGATTGGCCTTGGTCACCATGCGAGGAGAGACCATCGCCATCACGCCGTCATCATACACCTCGGCATGTCCGATCAGCTTGATGGTATAGCCCAGTGCATCGGCAACGGCCGTATCCAAGAGGGTGATGTTGGTGATGCCCTCGGTGTGAATGCTCTTGGGGCTTAGGAGCTTGCCCGAGGCAAGAGCGGCCAGGATGACGATCTTTCTTGCCGCATCGATGCCCTCTACGTCAGCGGCAGGGTTGGCCTCGGCATAGCCAAGCTTCTGCGCCTCGGAGAGCGACTCGGCAAAGCTTGAGCCGCAGTCACGCATTTGGGTGAGGATATAGTTGGTGGTACCGTTGAGAATGCCGTTGACGGTACGCACACGGTTGGATGCCAGATCGTTGATCATGGGGCGGATGACGGGGATGCCGCCGCCAACGCTCGCCTCAAAGAGATAGCGCACGCCGTGCTCGGCGGCGATGCGGCAAAGCTCTACGCCAAAATTGGATACGACCTCCTTGTTGGAGGTCACCACGCTCTTGCCTGCCTCCAGGCAAGCACGGGAGAAATCGTAGGCGGGATGCGAGCCGCCCATCATTTCGGCAACGATGCTGACCTCGGGGTCATTCAGAATGGTGTTGAAATCGTGAACGACAAGGTCGCCAAATGGACTGTCGGGGAAATCACGAAGGTCAAGAATATACTTGATGCTGTAAGAGCAACCGAGGCGCTCCTCGATCACTCGCTTATTTTCTGTCAGTACCTCGGCTGTGCCGCTGCCGACTACGCCGAAGCCGAGAATGGCAATTTTGATCATATTGGACGGTTCCTTTCCTGGTTGTAGGGGGTGGGCAAGATCTCTGCCCGCCTTCATACCTTATATCATATCATATTTTGTGCCAAAATGCAAATAAATATTGAAAAAAATTTTCAAATGTGGTAAAATAATGGCAAACACGGGTTTACCCCTTATTTTTGCCCACAGGAGAGGTATGGTTATGGCATCACCGATCGGAAATATGAATAACGTAAAGATATTTGTTCTCTACCTTATGGAGAACATCCATTACCCCTTGGATTACGTTACCATCAACGATATCGTTATGCAGACGGATTACGTCATGTATCTTGACTTTGCAGTCGCCTTCAACGAAATGCTGGATGGGGGACTGCTTCGCAAGCTCGTGAAGGATGACGAGGAGCTGTATGAGGTGACGGATAAGGGGATGTGCGTGGCGCAGGAGCTGAAGAGCGATCTGCTGTCCACGGTGCTTGACCAAAGTATGGCGCAGGCTCTGCGTTACCTGGATTTCAAAAAGCGGGGCGTGACGCCGCATTGCTCGGTGGAAAAAATGGATGACGGGCGATACCTTCTGTGCGCCACCTTCCTTGAGGGCGGTGTGTGCATGTACCGCCAGGAGCTGGTGGTGGATACGTTTGACCGAGCCAAGCGCATGAAAGAGAATTTTTACGAGCGTCCCGAGGTCATCTACCGAGGAGCGGTGGCCTTGATGGCGGGCAACGTGAATTATTTGTTTGATTGAGTGGAGCTTTTGGGTCACTGCTCTTGACAATTTACTGGGTTGTATTTCCAAATTACCAAAAAAAGGATATTGCATTTAGTCAATTTGCACAAAACAGAAACAAATAAATTGTTTTTTATGAAAAATATTTCTAAATACCTATTGACAAAGTGTAAAATAATGGTATAATGAAAGATAAGAATTGGTGAACGTATGGAAAAAATGAACTTTCCGCACCAATATCGGATGGAGATAACATGAAGGAACAAGCAAAAAGAGAAGAGGAATGTCCCGACAAGGCGCACTTGATCGAGCAGGTGCGAGGCGGGGACGAGCAGGCCTTTTCACAGATGCTGGCCCTTTATCGCCCGTTGCTGGAGGCTTCCGTGCGTCGTTTTTCGCAAGAGCTGCTTCCCGAGGAGCAGCAGGATCTCCGTCAGGAAGCAACCCTCGTGTTTTATCATGCCATACTGAACTATGACATGGAGCAGAGTGAGGTGGAGTTTGGCTTGTATGCCAAGATCTGCGTGACCAATGCTTTGGTGTCACAGCTTCGGCTCATCCGTCGCAGAAGGGTGGAGGAGAGCCTTGACGGTATGGAATCAAGAAGCGCCGTTCTTGAGGAAAACGACCCTGCGGTGGGTGTGTTGGAGGAGGAGCGGTTGCGAGAGCTGTATGCGGTGATACGCAAGCATCTCTCCCCCTTTGAATACCGTGTTTGGCGGCTGTACGTGTCAGGTATGACGGCAAAGGATGTCGCACGGGCGGTCGGGAAGGATGAGAGGTCGGTCGGTAACGCAATTTACAGGATCCGCCAAAAGCTTCGAGCCTTGCTTCGACAATCGGAATGATACTGACGTTGTCAGTTCAGATAGCCTGGGAGGGCGCAGTTCGACCTGATGTTTTCCTTGGCAAAAAATCAATATGTTATGCAAAGCGAGGTAACATCATGTACGAAGAAGAAGTAAAAGTCGGTGCGGAGACCGAGGTAGAGTTTGTGGATGAAACTCTGGTCTGCAAGGAGTGCGGAAACGAGTTTGTATTCACCGCCGGTGAACAGCAGTTCTATAAGGAAAAGGGATTTTTGAATAAGCCCAAGAGCTGCAAGGCTTGCCGTGATGCCAAGAAGAACGCCAACAAGGCTCCCAGAGAGTACTTCGAGACCACGTGCGCACAGTGCGGCGGCGTAGCTAAGGTTATCTTCCAGCCCTCTGAGGACAGACCTGTATATTGCAGTGCTTGCTTCGAGGCAAGAAGAAACGCCCGTCAGGACTAATTGCGTATTCAAATAAAAAGCAGGGGACAGTGCTACTATCACCCTGCTTTTTATTTTTTTTGATAACCTCTTGCAAAAGGGGAAAAAGTGTGGTATAATAGGAGCGTCGGAGAACAGAACAAACTCCGAACCGGCCATAGGCTGTGAAATAAGGCCATACCAGCCGGGGAATTAGCGGAGCCCTGTACCTGAAATCCGCTACAGCAGGGGTTCATTCCCTCCTTGAGGGTCGAGCACTTGCGGCTTGAGTCGTTTGCTTCGTGTTGAGAAATGGGTCTTGCGCAATTGGGAGCTGTGAACCATGTCAGGTGGGGAACCAAGCAGCATTAAGCGGTTACCCCGATGTGCCGTGAGGTTGCCTGTTTTGAGCGAGGCATGCGAAGATCACGCAGGTGTGACATTCGATTTGAGGGTGTATGGTCTTATTTTGCAGCCTGTTTTTACGCAAGGAGGTATCGTATGCACAGAGCCTTATATCGCAAATGGCGTCCGCAGACCTTTGAGGACGTGTGCGGACAGGAGCATATTACGTCAATATTGAAATATGAAACGGCACACCATACCTTTTCGCATGCCTATCTGTTCTGCGGCTCACGCGGTACGGGAAAAACCACCTGTGCCAAGATACTGGCCAAGGCCGTCAACTGTGAGTCACCCGTAGACGGCAGTCCGTGCAACGTCTGTGCGTCCTGCCGTGCCATCGATGCAGGAACGGCAACCGACGTGTTGGAGATGGACGCCGCGTCCAACAACGGCGTGGAGAATATCCGTGAGATCCGAGACGAGGTCGTATATACTCCCTCGGCCCTCCGCTACCGTGTGTATATCGTAGACGAGGTGCATATGCTCAGCGGCAGTGCCTTTAACGCTCTGCTTAAGACGCTGGAGGAGCCACCCTCGCACGTCGTTTTTGTTTTGGCAACTACCGAGCTTCATAAGCTTCCCGCCACCATCGTGTCACGCTGTCAACGCTTTGATTTCCGCAGGATCTCCACGCAAACGCTGATGGACAGACTGCGTTATATTGCCGACGAGGAGAGCATCGAGGTTGAGGATGAGGCACTGCGTATCCTAGCTAAGCACGCACAGGGCGGTATGCGAGATGCCATCAGCCTTCTTGAGCTTTGCGCAGGACACAGACAGCGCATCACACCTGCGCTCGTGCAGGATACCATAGGCTCTGCGGGAACGGAAAGCGTTTGCCGAACCGTCCTTGCCATTGCAAACGAGGATTACGATGCTCTGTTTTCCATTGTGAGTGAGGTGTGTGCCTCCTCTAAGGATATCGCTGTATTTTGGCAGGAGCTGATCTCCTACTATCGGGATATGCTGGTGTATCGCACCACGGCAGAGGCCGCACGCTATCTTGATCTCACCGACAGCGAGACGGAAAGACTTTCAAGATCCGCCTCTCTCTTTGCTAAGGAAACGTTGCTTCACCATTGCCGTGTGCTGGATGAGACACTCAATACTATGCAGAGAACGGGCGTTAATAAACGGATATTGGCCGAAATGGCTCTGATCAAGCTGTGCGACAGCAGTGTGGATACCGCAATCGATGCCATGCTGTCACGTATAGCCAAGCTGGAAGCGGCACTGGCCGCAGGGCGTGTGACGGTGACCTCAGAGAGGGAAGAGAAAATAGCCGTTGTTCCCGAGAGAAAGGACGGCACCGAGCCTGCTCCTGCGTCCCCCCCGCATACCCCCGCCAAGAATACGCAAGCAGACACCGTAGCTGAGGTTCGGCCCGCTGAGCGCTCTGCTAAGCTCATTCGCGGTTGGAGCGAGTTGGCACAAACGGTAGCAGAGGGGAATGCCTCCGTTCTTCCGTTTTTGAAGATGGGACGTGCCTACGAGTTGTCTGACGGCAGTGTCAGCCTTCGCTTCGGCGCACAATTTCCCATTGATATGATCGAACGAGCACAGCTTCGCCCGGCGCTTTGCTCGGCCCTGTCCTCAAGGCTTGGCCGTACCGTAGGAGAGCGGGATATCGTGCTTGAGGTGGCAGAGCAGGGAGCGGACGAGCAGACCGATCTTGACGATTTAGCATTGGATTAAAAAACATAAAGAAGCCTAAAGGGTTAACGGAAAGGAACGACTATGAAAGCAAATTACAAGCAGTCGATGGGCGGCGGCCCTCAGAATATGAGCGCCATGCTCCGCCAGGCACAGAAGATGCAGGAGGATATGGCGGCTCTGCAGGAGGAGCTGGAGCAGCGTGAATATGAAATCTCGGCAGGTGGCGGTGTTGTTGGCGTGAAGATCAACGGAAAGAAGGAAGTGCTTTCCATCGACATTCAGCCCGAGATCGTGGACCCCGATGATATTGAAACGCTTTCCGATATTTTGGTGGCGGCTGTCAACGAGGCCATCAAGCGTGTTGAGGATACCAACAACGAGGAAATGTCGAAGATCACGGGCAGCATGGGCTTGGGCATGCCGGGGCTGTTCTGATGGCAGAATATATTGAATCGCTGCAGCGGCTTGCCGAGCAGTTTGGACAGCTCCCCGGCGTGGGGCGGAAATCTGCCATGCGCATGGCCTTTTCCGTGCTTGCCTTGGAGGACGAGGTGGTGCAGGAGTTTGCCGACGTGATGCTGGAGGCCAAGCGGGTGGTGCATGCATGCCCTGTGTGCGGCAATCTGACCGATAAGGACGTTTGCTCGGTGTGCAACGACCTTTCACGCGATCGGGGACTGATCTGCGTGGTGGAGGACGTCAAGGCAGTCATGTCCATTGAGAAGGTGAGGGAATATCGTGGTGTGTATCATGTCCTTGGGGGCGTGATCTCTCCCGTTAACGGCATCACCCCCGATAAGATCCGTTTCCGTGAGCTGATCGAGCGAGTGGGAACAGACGACGTGCGTGAGGTCATCATTGCCACCAATCCCACGCCCGACGGTGAGGTTACCGCCATGTATATTTCCAAATATCTCAAGCCCCTGGGCGTTAAGGTCACAAGGCTTGCCTACGGCGTGCCTGTCGGCTCTGATTTGGAGTATGCCGACGAGATCACGCTCGGCCGTGCCATCGAGGGACGCAGAGACGTATAAAGCCGTACGTAATACGTCATATAATAGAACAGATAACGAAAACCTCGCCCTTTGGGAGAGGTGGCGGCGAAGCTGACGGAGAGGGCAAAATGGAGCAAAAACAATTAAAGAAAAACAATAAATTGTTAAGTGTTGCGAGAATTTTGCGCCGTAATATGACTCGACAAGAAAAGCATTTATGGTATGATTTTTTGCGATATTATCCAGTGAAGATATATAAGCAACGTATCATAGATGATTTTATTGCAGATTTTTATTGTCATAGTGCTCGTCTTGTAATAGAGCTTGATGGTTCACAGCATTATACAAATCAAGGTAAAGCGCACGATGAGGCAAGAACTGAAATTCTTGAAAGATATGGGATTTATGTTTTGCGTTTTTCCAACAAAGACGTAGATGATAACTTTGAAGGTGTTTGCTTCACGATTGATAAAGTAATCAATGAGAGAATCAAAATCTTGTCGTAAATGCCCTCTCACCCGCTATCGCGGGAGCTCTCCCAAAGGGAGAGCCTATGGATGCGCTTGTGCATCTTTAGGGTATGGGATTTGCCCGACGCGTTTGTAATACAAAGGCGAAACTGGCAATCAAAGAGGTAATCAAATGGAATGTAGGAAATACATTGAATTTTTGAATGTTATTGAATAATTGAAATGTAATACTCGTCATTCTTGGACGTCAAGTGGCAGACAGGAGTCTGTTGCCGAGCATTCATGGAGACTGACCGTAATGGCTATGCTCTGTGCTGATGAATATCCGAATGTGGATATAAATAAAGTCATTAAGATGTGCTTGATCCATGACTTTGGAGAAGCCATAACAGGAGATATTCCTGCATTTTTGAAAATCCCACTAAGTGCGAGCATCGCATTTGACCGGTCAAATGCGATGCTCGCACTTAGTGGGATTTTCAAATTCTCCGCTAAGAACATCACGCTTTTCCGTTCTGGGCTGTTTTTATCCTTCTTTTGAAGCTGATACCGTATTGATGGCTTTTGTATTTGTTTGCTTTTTCAAAATTATTTAGGGGAAATGATCGTTTTCTTTTGGAATACCCCTTGTATTTCTCGGGAATATTTGGTATAATACTATAATAAAGATTATTTATCATATAAGGAGAAGTGTTTGATATGATTATCAGAAACGGCTTAGTTTATAACAGTGAAACAATGCGCTTTGATCGCAAGGACATTGCGGTTGAGAACGGCGTGATCACACAGCTTGGCGTTTGCAAGCAGGCTGATGCTCAAGAGATCGATGCAGCAGGTGCTATGATCCTGCCCGGTCTTGTGGACGTGCATTCGCACGGACGCTCGGGCGGTGATTTCGATTCGGCAGACGACGCCCTGCTTTCCGTGATGGCCAAGGCGTATGCCTCCAACGGTATTACCACCGTTATGCCCACCATTGCTTCCGCTCCTCTTGAGCAGATGTACAAGGCTACGGCCGACCTGCGTGCCCATAAGCGCACGGCGGGCGAGGCTAATTTCTGCGGCGTTCACATTGAGGGCCGTTATCTCAACGCCGCTAAGCGCGGTGCGCATGCGCCCGAGCTTTTGTTCCCGCTTAAGGCCTCCGAGCTTGACGGCTTTGTGGGCGATACGGCGCTTCATATTTCGGCCGCCTTTGAGCTTGACGAGGATGGCAGCTTTGCCGCCAAGGCCCGTGAGCTGGGTGCCACCATGTCGCTCGGTCACACAGCCGCCAATTACGTGCAGGCCAAGCAGGCTGAGAAAAACGGCGTAACGGCTTATACGCATTTGTATAACTGCATGCCCCCTCTGCATCACCGTGACGGCGGTGCCGTGTGTGCGGCGTTTGAGGGCAAGTCCTATGGCGAGCTGATCTGCGACGGCGTACATATTTCCTCGGAAATGATCCGCTTGGCATATCGCTTTCTCGGCTGTGAGCGCACCGTCCTGATCTCCGATTCCATGCAGGCAACCGATTGCCCTGACGGCGACTATACCATAGCAGGTCAGCCCGTTCGTGTGGTAGACGGCAAGGCTCGCACGCTTGACGGAGCATTGGCGGGAAGCACGCTGTCTTTGTTTGACGGCCTTAAGAATTTGATGCGCTTCTGCGATATCCCCCTCAGTGAGGCGGTTTTGTGTGCCACTCGCAATCCTTGTCTTGAGGTTGGCGTGTATGATACCTACGGTTCGATCGCTGTGGGCAAGTCGGCCGATCTGATCATTCTCAAGAAGTCCCCCGAGCTGTGCATCGACCGTGTGATGGTGCGCGGTGAGCTGACCGAGCCTGTTCTCTGATACGATGGCAAAGAAAAATCCTTACCGTGAGATGGCGGACGCCACGCTCAGGCGGGGGGGCATGAGACTCACGGTGATACTTGCCGTTCTGCTTTCGCTTTGCTCCTTTATCATTCCGCTGTTCGTGCTGTCTTACGGGCTGATTCTGTTGGATCATGTGGCCTCTCTTTCCGTTTGGCTTATGGATGTTTTGTATTACGGGCTGTATGCCTTGATGCTCTTCTTTGTGTCCATACCCACGCTCTTCGGGCTGTACCGCATGAGTGCGGCGATGACCGAGGGGGAGTGCGTAGGCCTTGCGACGGTGCTGTATGCCTTTGGCTCTCCCCGCCGCTACGGGCGAACGCTGACGGCGTCACTTGTGATGCTGCTGCATGCTCTGCCGTCTATCGCCCTGGTCACAGTAGGCGTCATTCTCAAAAATCAACTGCTGGCATCGTACGCCGCAGAGGGAGCGGCCTTGCCGCTGCCCGCCGTTATCGCCACCGTTCTCGGGTGGAGCATGCTGGTGTTATGCCTGATCCTTGCACTGGGACTTTTACTGTTGCTTACCCCCGTCTATTTCATTCCGTATTATACGGCAAGGGGCGAAGGCACGCTCTGTGCGTGGCGTCAAAGCCGCAAGGCGGTGCGTTCGGTGCGGGCGGATGTGATCCGAGAGCTGATCACGTTTATGCTCCTCTTTGCAGCATCGCTCCTCTCGGTCGGTGTGCTGACCGTGCTGTACGTTATCCCCCATTCCCTGATGCGGTATGGGCATTATGCCAAGAGTATTGATGAAACCTTGAAAGGAAGAGAAGTTCATGAACAATAAGTTTTATATTACGACAGCGATTGCGTATGCCTCTCGCAAGCCGCACTTCGGCAATACCTATGAGGTGATCATGACGGATGCCATTGCCCGCTTTCAGCGTGCCATGGGCAGGGACGTGTTTTTCTGCACGGGTACGGACGAGCATGGACAGAAGATAGAGAACCTTGCCAACGAGGCAGGCATCACGCCGCAGGCCTACGTGGACGGCGTGGCAGGAGAGATCAAGGGTATTTGGGACAGAATGAATACTTCTTACGATTACTTTATCCGTACCACCGATGCCCCCCACGTGGATGCTGTGAAGAAGATCTTCCGCCGCTTCTACGAGCAGGGCGATATCTACAAGGGACATTATGAGGGTTGGTATTGCACGCCCTGCGAGTCCTTCTTCACGCAAACGCAGGTGGTGGACGGCAAGTGCCCCGACTGCGGCAGACCCGTGGAGCAGGCGCAGGAGGAGGCATACTTCTTCAAGATGACCAAGTACGTGGATCGCCTTGTCAAGCACATCGAAGAGAATCCCGAGTTCATTACGCCCGAATCCCGCAAGAAGGAAATGGTGAACAACTTCCTCAATGCAGGTCTGCAGGATCTTTGCGTCTCCCGTACGTCCTTCCGTTGGGGCATTCCCGTGGACTTTGACGACAAGCACGTGGTGTATGTGTGGCTGGATGCGCTGACCAACTATATCACCGCTCTCGGATATGACCCCGATAAGAGCTATGAGGAGCAGAGCGAGCATTTCCGCCGCTACTGGCCCTGCGACGTGCATATTATCGGTAAGGATATTCTGCGCTTCCACACCATTTATTGGCCCATCTTCCTGATGGCACTTGAGCTTCCGTTGCCCCGTCAGGTGTTTGGCCATCCTTGGTTCAACTTCGGAGCGGACAAGATGTCCAAGTCCCGCGGCAACGTGATCTATGCCGACAAGCTTGCCGATCACTTCGGCGTGGACGGCGTGCGCTACTATGCGCTGTCCGAAATGCCGTATAACTCTGATGGATCTATTACGTATGAGTCTGTCATAGCCCGCTTCAATATGGACCTGGTGAACAACCTCGGTAACCTTGTAAAGCGTACGCTGGATATGAACAAAAAGTATTTCGGCTCTGTTGTGCCCGTGCTGGGTGCTGACGAGGGTACGGATGCCGAGCTGAGAAACGCATGTGTTGAGGCCTATGAGGGCGTGGTGCGCAATATGAACGAATACCGTATTGCCGATGCGCTGGAATGCATCTTTACCATGCTTCGCCGTGCCAATAAGTATATCGACGAGACCACGCCTTGGACGCTTGCTAAGGATGAGGCTATGCGTGAGCGTCTTGGAACGGTGCTGTATAATCTTTTGGAGGCTATTCGTTGGGGTGCTGTTCTGCTGTCTCCCTTTATTCCCGAAACGGCCGAGAAGATCTTTGCTCAGCTTGCCACCGACAAGCGTAGCTTCGATACCGTTGGTACAACCGAGAAGTGGGGCGGCATGAAGACGGGAGATACAACGGCAGATTCCTACGTGCTGTTTGCCCGTGTGGACGAGAAGAAGAAGCTGGACGAGCTTGAGGCAGAGAGACTGGCTCAGATCGAGGCCGATAAAAAGCCCGAGAAGCCCGAGGGCTGTGCGCTTATCGGCATTGAGGACTTTATGGGTGTGGAGCTTCGTACAGCGCAGGTGGTAGCCTGCGAGAAGGTGCCGAAGGCCAAGAAGCTGCTCAAGATGGAGCTTGATCTCGGCTATGAGAAGCGACAGGTCGTGTCGGGCATCGCCGCCTTCTATGCACCCGAGGATATGATAGGGAAGAAGGTCATTGTGGTGGCCAACCTCAAGCCTGCCAAGCTGTGCGGGATCGAATCGCAGGGCATGATCCTGGCAAGCGGTGAGGAAAAGGTTCGTGTGGTATTTCTCGCTGAGGATACGCCTCTTGGCGAACGAGTAAGGTAAATGTGATACAGGGGCTGCCTCATTTAGTACTTTCCAAAGTCGAATGAGACAGCCCTTACTGATGGAAAGGATAAAGATAATGAAGGTAGGAGTGATAGGGTGCGGTCGCTGGGGGACGTTGCTTGCATGGTATTTGCATTCAATCGGACACTCGGTAACCCTGTACGGCAGAGAAGGCTCCAAGAACATGCAACGGCTTCTCAACGAGCGTCGTAACGACCTATTAACGCTTGATGAGAGCATTGTGCTGACAACGTCTATCGAATCGGTGTGTGAGGCTGAGGTGATATTGATATCCATTGCCAGCCAGAGCTTACGTCGGCTGATGAGCGAATTGCAGTTACTGTCCTTGCGCCATAAGACGGTGGTGCTGTGTATGAAGGGCTTGGAGGTTGGAAGCGGAGAACGCTTGTCTGTCATTGCCAAAGGCGTGCTGGATTCCACGTGTCGAGTTGCCGTTTGGTTAGGGCCTGGGCACGTGCAAGAGTTTTATGCGGGGCATCCAAGCTGTATGGTCATTGACAGCGAATGGGAAGAAACGACAAAATGGTTGGCGGATGCCTTTTCGGGTGATCTGATTCGGTTTTATTACGGAACCGATCTGATCGGTAATGAGATCGGGGCCGCCGCCAAAAATGTGATTGGCATTGCGGCAGGAATTCTGGACGGCCTTGGGTTGGAGACACTCAAGGGTGCCTTGATGTCAAGGGGGGCGGCAGAGATTGCACGATTGATTGGCGCTATGGGCGGTCATGAAGCATCTGCTTACGGATTATGCCATCTGGGCGATTATGAAGCCACGGTGTTTTCACGTCATTCTCACAACAGGCGCTTTGGTGAAGCCTTTATCAAGGGTGAAGCGTGTGAGGGGTTGGCAGAGGGCTGTGAAACGGTTCGTGCCCTGATGACCTTATCCCGTAGGTATCAAGTGGAGCTGCCGATTTGCGAGGCGGTGTATCGTATTATCCACGAGAAAGCCGATGCTGCACAAGAGCTTGGTGCATTGTTTGGCAGAGAGAGAAAGCGGGAGGCCTTATATGAACGGCATATTTGATTCACATGCCCACTATTTCGACAAGCGTTTTGCCGAGGCAGGCGGAGCGGATGCGATCTTGCGAGACGAGGTCTTCGGCAAGGACGTGGCGTACGTGCTGAACGTGGGAACGAATAACGAAAACAATCCTCTGTGCGTGCAAATGGCAGGGCAGTATGCGGGCATGTATGCCGCTGTGGGGCTTCACCCCGAGGACTGCCGATACATGGCGGGAGACGCCGAGGCAGAAACGGCTCGCCTTTCTGCGCTGATCGGCAACGAGGAGGAGCGCAGGGCGCAAAAGATCGTGGCACTCGGTGAGATCGGCTTGGATTATCATTGGGAGGGCTACGACAAGGGGCGTCAGCACGCCTTCTTTCATGCGCAGATGCGCTTGGCAGAGCAGACGGGCTTGCCCGTGATCATTCATGACCGTGACGCTCACGGCGATTGCTTTGACGTGGTGCGCAGGTATGCGGGCGTGCAGGGGGTCTTTCATAGCTATAGCGGCAGTGCTGAGATGGCGGCACAGCTTGTGCGCATGGGGTATTATATCTCCTTTTCGGGCGTTGTCACCTTTAAGAATGCCGCCCGTGTGCGGGAGGTGGCGGCAAGCATACCCGACGACTATCTGCTGATGGAGACCGATTGCCCCTATCTTGCGCCCGAGCCGCACCGAGGTCATCTCAATCATTCGGGCTATCTCGTCCATACGGCAGAGGCCTTGGCGGCATGCCGTCATACCACCCCCGAGCATATCATCGCCATTACCCACCAAAATGCCTGCCGTTTGTTTGGTATCGATAGTCAGGTATCGTAATATAAAAGCCGTTCTATTCTGAAAGCGTGTTCGAATACGTACACCTTGAGAATAGGACGGCCATATTTTGTTATGTAAAGAATTTCCAACAAAATGAAAAAAACACTTTACAACCTTTTCACTTTGTGATATAATGGGGTTGCGACACAACTGAATATCGATACGTGCCATAGGTATGCTTGTTTTTAGTTTGGTAAAAATGCATACTCTTTTTTCGCATGCTTATTGTATGTATCGAAAAGTTGTGTCGCAGCAATCGGAGTTGTGCATTTTTCGTGCGCAGCTTCGTGCTGCGCACTTTTTTGTTTGAAAAGGAGAGGTCATCATGAAGGAAGAAAAGGCGTATCAACAAAACGAGAGAGAGCAGACAAATGCCGTATGCGTGCTGTGCGGAGCTCTTACCAAATACCGAGCTGATGCACCCATTTATGAAAGAGAATACTATGTGGAAGCAGGTGGACAGCTCTGCCGTCAGTGCTATTATGCACTGTATATTAAGGGTATACAATAAGCAACGTATTCGCTTGGGAATGAGTCTTGCCCGTAAGCGAAGCACGCGAGTTGAGACGGGAGGCTGATAGCCTCTCCTACAAAGTTATGCGTTTTTTATTGTGAAACGAAAACCACCAGCCGTGCTGGTGGTCATGACTCCTATATTCGTGTGCTTTTATTCTGCGCTGAATGACTCAGCTCCTTTTACGCTGTTATTGGAATGGCGCTACAAGCTCCTTGTATTGCTCATAGGTATACAGAATGCGCAACGTGGCGAGCAGGGCGTTGGGGGTCATATCGGGGGGCAAGCCGATGCGGCGGGCAAGCTCGTTGCGCCGTGCGGCGCTATCATCGCGCCCACATAGACCGTCACGGTACAGGTCGGCCTTGCAGAGGGGATTTTCCTTGGCAAGCAGGACGGCACTCTCGTCCTCATAGGGGCGAAGCAGGTCGTAGAGCAGCCGCTCCGTCATGCCCTCCACGCCCATCGTGCCTGCGGCCGAGGGCTGAGCCTTGCGCTTTTCCTTGCCCTTGATGGCGGGTATGTACACATGAATGAGCTTATCGGGGGGCACAGCACCCGACAGATGCGAGCGAATGAGCTTGCCCGCTCCGTCGCTGTCGGTGAGGATGATGATGGGTGTATGCTCGGAGAGCTTGCGGAACAGCGCAAGCTTTTCGTTCTTTTTGAAAATACCGAAGCCGTCCGTTGTGAGAATGCGGGCCTCGCAAACGGTAAGCAGACGCAGTCGGTCATATTTCCCCTCCACAATGATGGGGAAGGGGATCTTCAGCTTTTTTTCTTCCATGTTGTTATCTCCCATAGGTGTTAAGCAAAATCAGCGTGCCCAGCACAATACGATATACGCCAAAGGGGGCAAAGGTGTGCCTTTTCACAAGCTCGGTCAAAAAACAGACGGTGAGCAGGGAAACGGCAAAGGAAACGGCGAAGGTCAGCCAGAGCAAAAGTATTTCGTCAGTGCTGACGGAAACGCCCGAGCGGGCAAAGCCCATGGCCTTCAACAGGCATGCGCCAAGCATGGTGGGAATGGCCATAAAGAAGGAAAACTCGGTGGCGGTCTGCCTGGGAAGTCCTGCGAGCAGTCCGCCGAGAATGGTTGCCCCTGAGCGTGACGTCCCCGGGACAAGTGAGGCGACCTGCCATAGCCCCATGAAAAGCGCCTGACGGGCGCTTACGGCGCTTGCGTCCACGATCTGCGGTGTGCGCTCCCTCTTGGAACATGATATCACGATAAACGCTACACCGTAGCCGATGAGCATCAGAGACACCGTGAGGGCGTTGTGACAGTACGTCTCCAAAGCATCGTCAAGAACAGCACCGATCACGGCCGAGGGCAGGACGGAAAGAAGGATATATCCCCAAAGTCTGTACGTCCTCTTTTTTTCTGCATCCGTTTTTTGCTTCGAGAGAGGGTTGAGCCGTGCAAAATAGGTTGCTAAAACGGCGAGAATGGCACCAAGCTGAACAAAAACCTCAAAAAAGGCGAAGAATTCCCGTGATACGGGCAAGGGCAATAGGCTGTTCAGCACGATCAGGTGACCCGTAGAGCTTACGGGAAGCCATTCGGTGATTCCCTCTACGATGCCGTACAGAACGGCAAGCAGAAGATTTGACATGCTTTCTCCTTACAGTATTCAGCGATCCCCCGAGCGCATGATATCGCCTTGCTTGACCTCAAAGGGAATGCGAGTATAAAAGATCATAGCGGGGTGTGGGGCACTCTCAAGGGGCGTGCCGTCCTCAGCATACAGTTCGGTCACCGTAAAGGGACGGCCGATGCGATGAGGCGAGATGACCTCGGCGGTATCCCCCACGCACACCTTGTTGCGTTGAACAAAGCGATAGAGCCTGCCGTTTTCGTTGTCCTGCAGGTCAGCGGGAAGCGTTGCCGTTTCAAGGGCGGTAGCAAAATAGGCTTTTTCACGGTTGTAGCCCGTGTGCGAGGCGATCTGCGCCTCGTGGCTCGGCTCGTCGCAGTAGAAGCCCGTGGCATAGTCACGGTGCGAAACGCTCTCAAGCTCCCGAAGCCACATCGGGTCGGGAACGTAGGAGACGGGATCGGCAAGATAGGCATCGATGGCCATGCGATAGGCGTTGGTTACCACGGCGGTGTAGTAGGCGCTCTTCATGCGCCCCTCAATCTTAAAGGAATCGATGCCTGCGGCGATCATCTCGGGTACGATGGAGATGGTACACATATCCTTAGAGGACATGATGAACGTACCGTGGTCGTATTCCTCGATGGGATACGGCTCGTCGGGGCGTTTTTCCTCCACGATCTTGTAATTCCATCGGCAGGGCTGTGTGCAAGCTCCTCGGTTGGCGTCACGCCCCGTCAGGCTGTTGGAGAGCAGACAGCGTCCGCTGTAGGATACGCACATAGAGCCATGGATAAAGGTCTCAAGCTCCACCGAGGGGGGCAGGGCATCACGGATCATTCGGATCTCCGAGAGAGTCAGCTCTCGTGCCAGCACCAAGCGGGTAGCCCCAAGCGAGGCATAGGCCTTGGCCGCCTCGGGGCTAACGATGCTGGCCTGCGTGGAGATGTGAAGCTCAACGTCGGGCAAAAGACGTTGTGCTGTGGCAAACACACCGAGATCGGAGACGATGAGCGCATCGGGGCGCACCTCGCGCAGTGTCTCGAAATAACGGCACAGCATGGGGTATTCGTGAGCGTGTGGCATGGTATTCACGGTTATGTACAGCTTTTTGCCACGCTCATGCACGTAGCGTGCAGCATCGTATAGCTCCTCGTCTGAGAAGTTGTCGGCGGCAGAGCGCATGCCAAACATGTGACCGGCCAAATATACGGCATCCGCACCGTAGTGCAGAGCCGCCACCATTTTTTCAAAATTCCCCGCAGGGGAAAGAAGCTCGGGCATAATACAACCTCGTGTGTTAACAGTATATTACCACCATTATAATATATTCCTGTCGTATTGTCAAGAGCGGGGTAACAAAAGCCCCACGACCAAGGCCGTGGGGCGCGGGGAAACGAAATATTCTGTTATTCTAAATATACAAGTACAAGCTCGAGATATATTTCAAGAGCCTCACTGTCTATGTATTCTTTGACACATATACTATATTGTAAACACTTCTTATTTCCTGAATAGCCTAATATAACGTCTTCGGTAATAATACTGTGTACGTCTTTTTTATATTGATCTGCAAAAGAGTGATATACAAATGCCTCGGCGTCAGCACGTGTTTCATTTTCGTTAAAAATCCAATCTTGAGGGTTATACGTGTGTATGATTCCGGATGGATTTCTATAGATATATGTAACCTTATCATCTAAATCATAACTGATGGATATTTCATCGTTAAACTTAAGGCCGTTGATGTGTCTGTGAAAATCCAATGAATATGAACTTACCTCTTTTCCCTGTGCGGGATCAGAGGTGTGGAAGCTGTCTTTATATCCGGTTCCACGTTGATATGCTCTTGTTATGGTGACGAGGCTTTTGATTTCAAACAGGTGGTCTTTTGTCACATCAACACCGAGAATAGCGGCTATATCCTGCCCCCATTTTGTATATTCTTCTTCGGTATCTACGGTATCGTTTGGACAGATTATGGATTTCGTGTAGTCTTTTATGGAACGAATTGAGCCATTCAAATAGGTTATTTCCAAAACGTTATGGAAAGAATCCTCGTATTCATAGGTGTGTGAGGTATGTTGGGTATCCAAGTCTTTTGAGTATTGATATGTTAATTCATAAGTTTTGTTGTTGTACGTAAAGGATTGAGTTGTGGAAGCTGTTGGGTCGTTATAGGGTTCAGGTAGTTCTATTTCGGAAGAAACAGGGAAACAGATTGTATATTTTCCCGATGGCTTTGGCAAAGAAAACAGAGGCTCTGTCGTTATGGGGGGCGTTGTGGTTTCCTCATTGGGCTTGGTTGTTTCTTGCTCAACAGGGGGCACTGAAACACAAGAGGACAGTATGGAAAACGTTAAAAGCAGGACGAGCAAAAGATAAAGCGTTCGTTTCATGGTCATTCTCCTTTCATTGAAAAAAAGCGCAAGGATAGGGTGTATGACCCACTCGCTTGCGCCAAACGGTTTATTCTCGGTATGAAGGAACCACCAAGAGTACGGTAAACGGTGGAGTCTTTTGCCTTATGCTTATTGTAGCATACTTTAGAAGATTTGTCAAGGGTTATGGAGAGATGTACTTCCGTGGCAGGAATACTTCTGCCACGGATGCTTTACAAATACCGCTTCATGCGCTCCACAGTATCCTCTTCGTAAGCGGTCACGTCCTTGGCAAGGCGCAAGGCCTCTCCCGAAACGCCTTTTTCCTCGGACTCATGCAAGATCCTGGTCATATCCGTGATGCCCATGGTAGCCCCCTCAATCATCATTTGCGCATGGTGCGAGGTGGTGCCGTCCATCATGGCATTCATGGCAATGCCCATTTTGGCGGAAATGCGGGAAACGGGATTTTCCTCCTTGGGGCGAATGCCGCTTTTTTGCATAAGGTCGGCACTTTGCTTGGCATAGTCCTCGTAACGGCAGAGCTGAGAGGACAGCTCGGTTTTGAAATCGCCGTCATTGACACGGGGAAGCAGGGTGATGATGGCGTCAGCTCCCATCTTTACGTTTTTATAGGTCTCCTCCAAGAGCTTATTTTCCTGGCTCGTTTGATTTTGGCTTGTCATAATATCCTTTCCGTCGCAAGCGACAACAAAAAACAGTGCTATGGGTAGTTTTTACCGCATAGCACTGTTTTATGCTTATCTTTCGTTGAGCTTTTGCATACGAATGTCGTTGCCGAGGAAGGGGACGGGAATGTAATCGCCAAAGATTCGGCTGGCGATGCGATCCCAATACCGTTTTTGTATATCCTCCTTGGTCAGGTTTGTACTGATGATGGTGGATCTGTGGCAGTTCATGCGCGTGTTGATGATGTCATACAGACAAGACGAGGAAAACTGATTGGCAACCTCAGTTCCCAAATCATCGATGATGAGCAGATCGGCAGAGGCGTATCGGTCAAGGTCGTTCGTGGCCTCCGCTCCGCCGTTTCCAAAGCGCTTGGCGGCAAAATCCTCGATCATAGTGTTGGCCGTTACGTACAGCACGTCAAAGCCTCTGTCGATCACGTCCTTGGCAATGGCGGTGGAGAGATGCGTTTTGCCAAGCCCCGTGGCACCGTAGAACAGATAGTTGCGATACGTATCCTTGGAAAAATCCTTGGCAAACTGCTCAAGAGAGCGTTTGATCTTTTCCATTCTGTCATACAACTGAGGCTGGGAGCGGTAATACTGAAGAGAGAAGGTATCGAAGGATTGCGTTCTCATCAGCGACCCGATGCCCGATGACTCATAGCCTGCCAGAACAAGAGCCCTTCTCATGCAACGGCACATGGCGGTATCTACGTAGCCCGTGTCTCCGCATTCCTCACACTCATATTTGACGTCGGTGTAGTCGGCAGGGTAGCCGTGGGCGGCCAGCAGGGCGGCACGCTCGGCCTGCAGCTGCTCGTTTCTTGCTCGCACGTCGGCGATCATCTGCTCAGCATTGGCAGGGTGCGAGGTAGCGATCATCATGATCTCAGAGGCGGTTGCCTGCAAACGGCGATCAAGCACGTACAGATCGGGAAGCTCTGTATAAAGAGCCTCTCGCTTTTGGTCTGCCCGCTCTCTCGCTATTAAGTATTTTTTGGAGTATTCCGCACGAATGCGGATAAAGTCCGCTTTATTAAAGCCCATAACGGTTCGCCTTTCCTGTTTTATTTCAGATACAGATCAAATGCTCGGTCAAGAGCCGCCTGGAAGAACTCATCGGTATCAAAGGAGGAATTCTGATTGCTTTGCACAGCACCCTTTTCCTTGTCAAGCAGGGCTTGTACCTCCTTGGCGGTGCTAAGCCCCTCGTTGTGCCAGGCCTCCAAGATGGTTTTCATGTAGATGGGGGAGGGATCGTTGGCCTGCTTAACGGTAACGTCAAAGGCTATGCGAAGAACGTCCATGTCGAAATCATACACAAAGGCACATTTCTTAAGGGCGTTTTTATCCTTGAGCGTAAGCTCCCGCCCCCGATCCTCAAACAGCTTGGTGATCTGACGATGGTTTTCATGGTTTCTTTCAATACGGTGCAGATGCTGTTCAAGGTCAGCGGCAGACGTGATCTCCTGATCCAGCAAGGTCCATGCCATTTTTTCTGTGGAGTGCATACTGCGCTTTCCCACCTTGACCATGTGTGCCAGCAGGATCAGTACAGCCTCCTCGTCAAAGCCCATGTAATCCACAAGACCGATCAGGATGCTGATCTCGTGGGCGTTGAACATTTTGCCAAAAATTCTTTGGGCATCGTCCACAAACTCAGAGGTGATCTGTCTTTTTTGGATGAGGGCTGTCAGCTCCTCGGTGGAGTAGCTTGGCAGCTCCGTGGCAGACTCCAGCTTGCCTCCCGCATGAGCCGAGGGCAGGGATGTTTTTTCAGTGGCATCGGCGGCAAGCGTCAGCATGCCCGCACCGCTCCAATATTTCACGGAAGCCCGATAGACCGATGGGGCGATCGACAGCCTGCGGCAGACCTCTGTCTCCAGCTCCTTGCCCGCATCGTGCAAAAGCTCGATGGTGCAAAGAATGCGCAGATCCGTCTCGTCCGCACCCCGTATGGCGTCAAAATACCGCTTCTTGGGTGCGCCCTTTCGGTACGTAAGGCTTACCGCCTTTGTCTTTTTTGATGCTGTACTCATTCTTCGTCCTGCGATTTTCTGGCGATCTCATAGCAAAGGGTCATCAAGGAGTCACCGATATGTACGTTTTCCAGCACGATACCCGATTGGCCGAGATTCAGCTCCTTGCCCGTAAAGTTCCAAATGCCCTTGACGGTGGTTTTGGTCAGTCGCTCGGCAATGTCGGCGGCATAGTCCTTGGGCAGCGTCAGAATGGCAATGTCAATATCGAATTCCGAGACGTAGCGCTCCAGCTCCTCAACGGCATATACCGTAACGTCGCCGATACGCTTGCCGATGAGGCTTTCGGAGACGTCGAACAATGCCACTACGTCCACGCCTCGCTTTTCAAACATGGGGCTTCTCACAAGGGCCGAGCCAAGGTTGCCCGCACCGATCACAGCGGCACGAAAGCCGTAGCCAACGCCGAGGATCTCGCAGATCTTGGTATACAGATAGTTGACGTTATAGCCGTAGCCCTGCTGACCGAAGCCGCCGAAGCAGTTGAGGTCCTGGCGGATCTGTGAGGCGGTAATATTCATCATGCGGGACAGCTCGGCTGAGCTGACACGGCTTTTGCCCATGCGGATCAATTCCCGCAGATAGCGGAAATAGCGGGGCAGGCGCTTGACGACGGCGGGAGACACCACCGTGTTGGGATCAAAGCGGTGGCACTCAAAGGAGGAGGGATTATTCAAAAGCTCGGAGGTGGAATTTTCGTTGTTCATGGTTTGACTCCTTTACGGTTGTGTTTGGGAAGCAATGGTGTCACAAGCGGAGGCGTTAAGAGAGGTGGTAGCAAGGTTGCCCCTACAGAATTCAAAGTACCCGGCGGCGGCAACCATGGCGGCATTGTCGCCGCACAGGGAGAGGGAGGGCGTGCAGAAGGTAACGCCACGGCGCTCGCACAGAGCGGTAAGGGCTTTCCGTATATGGGAATTGGCGGCCACACCGCCTGCCAGCACCAATGTTTTGGCACCTGTGGCAGTCAATGCCATATCCAGCTTCCTTTCGATGGCCTTGACTACGGTAGCGGTATACGAGGCGGCAAGATCGGCGTGGTTTGGCTCTTCGCCCTTCTGCCGCATGGCGTTGATGACGTTGAGAGCCGACGTCTTAAGACCGCTGAAGGAAAAGTCAAGCGTGTCACCGCCCAAGGCGGGCGAGGGGAAGGCAAAGGCTTTGGAATCGCCTTCCTTGGCAAGGGCGTCCATGGCGGCACCGCCCGGATACGGCATACCGATCACGCGTCCGATCTTATCGAAGGCTTCGCCTGCGGCATCGTCCCGTGTCTGCCCGATCACGGTAAAGCTTGTGTGATCGTCCACACGGTAGATCGAGGTGTGTCCACCCGAGACTACAAGGGCAAGGAAGGGGGGCGCAAGGTGAGGATATTCCAGGTAGGCGGCGGCAACGTGAGCCTTGACGTGGTCCACCGCTACGAGCGGCAGCCCGTTGGCATAGGCCAAGGATTTGGCAAAATTCACGCCAACCAGCAACGCACCGATCAGCCCCGGGGCTGCGGTGACGGCTACGGCACCCAGCTCGGATACTCCGATGCCCGCCGTTAGAAGGGCTTGCTCGGTGATGCCCGTAATAGCCTCAATGTGGGCACGGCTGGCAATTTCGGGTACAACACCGCCATACAAGCGGTGCGTTTCAATTTGAGAGGCTACCATGTTCGAGCAGACCGTAAAACGGCCGTCCTCTATGCGCACAACGGCGGCAGAGGTCTCGTCACATGAGCTTTCCAGTCCAAGGATATACATAATTTACTTCCGTATCTGTTAAAAATGATGGTTTGCCGAGGGGCTTTGACGAAGCATGACGTAAGCGTCCTCAACGGGGTTTTTGTAAAAGCCTCGGCGTACGCCGACACGAAGGAAGCCGCAGGCCTCATAGAGGCTGATGGCGGCTGTGTTGGAGGCACGGACCTCAAGCGAGAGAGTGGAGAGGCGGTGCGTGTCCGCATATTCGCACAAGAAGCGCATCACAAGCTTAGCGCACCCCATGCGGCGGTAGAGCGGGCTTGTGGCAACGTTGAGGATCTGTCCCTCGTCCAGTACCGTCATCATACCGCCGTAGGCCACCACCCTGCCATCGGGAACAGTCAGAACGGCAACGCCAACGTGCCCCTCGGTGCAAAGCATGCCCAACGCCTTTTTCGACCAAGGCTCAGCAAAGCAAAGTGCCTCCAGCTCTGCCGCCCCCGCAATATGCTCGGGGCAGAGGCGCACGGCACGAAGCAAGGGCTTTTGTGTCATGATGCTCCTTTAATACCCAAAGATGCCCGTCAGGGAATCGTCGTTGTCGATCCACTCGCTGACCTTGATGATGCGGAACTCCTCAGCGTTGTCACGCACGATCACGGTGTCGATGCCCGCATTGATGACCTGACGCTTGCACATCATACAGCTGGACGTGCCCGCCATCAGCTCACCCGTTTTGGCATCCACGCACACCATGTAGAGGGTAGAGCCCAGCATTCTGTCACGGGGGGCGGCAATGATGGCATTGGCCTCGGCATGAACGGAGCGGCACATCTCGTATCGCTCTCCTCGGGGAATACCCAGCTTATCACGCATGCAATATTGAAGGTCATCGCAGTTCTTACGGCCTCTGGGCGCACCGTTATAGCCTGTGGAAACGATCACGTCGTCCTTGACGATGATGGCACCGAATTTGCGGCGCAGGCAGGTGCTTCTTTCGGCAACGGTTTGAGCAATATCGAGGTAATAGTTGTGCTTAGATACTCTGTTCATGTCAAAAACCCCCATTTATAATCATACATAATAATTATACTACCAATCAAGACAGAAATCAAGTGCTTTCCCGATATTTTGCATATTTTACCATTGATTTATGAGGCATCCCACATGCCGAGCCTTACGCCCTGCTCAACCGCACGTGCCAAAGCCCGAGACTTTAAACGAAAGGCACTGGCCCGTGACAGATGCAAAAGCTCTCCGCAGCGCTCTACGCTCTCGCCCTTGATGTAGTGGTAGTATAAAAACAGCTTTTCGTCCGAGTTGGCAAGGCTCATCACAAAATGGCGTATCTCGTACATGCGTGCTCTTGCCAGAGGGGCTTCGCCAAAGGCCTCAAGATCGGAGTCATCGGGTGAAAAGTATTCTTTTTCGTACCGCTCAAGGCGAACAAGCTTTCGGTTGAGCATATACCCCTTGAGATAGTTCTCGGCCGTCTGTGCGAGAGGATCTTTTGTGTGTCTTGTCACGTGGCACCTCCTTCGGTCTTGTGATATGGATATGTGAAAATGGGTAGGGAATACAGGGGGAGATCAAGCAGGTCTGCACAGGCATAACAATACGGTTTTCCTAAATAGTAAACGGCGAGATCTCCGTCATACAGTGCGGTGCGGCAGGCTTGACAATGCCCCAAGCAATTGCCGTATTCCGCACTTTTTTCGTCATAATTGGGGCATCCTGCGGGGCAAATATAGCGTCTACATACCGAACACATAGCTTCTCCATTTTAAATTCATGCTTTTTTCTGAAAATTCTCTTGACAAAGATGTCAAAAACGTGTATAATGATTGTATGATCTATTATATCGGAAATCCGAAATGCTGTCAATAGGATTTTCGAAAATAATACAATTTCGTCACATTGCCGAAGGGAGAGCATGTATGGAGTATTCTCGTTTGGAAAAATTGATAGAGCGTCATGAAACGTCCGTTTACCGTGTGGCTAAGGCAACGGGGATCGCCCCGTCCACCTTTTCCGATTGGAAAAGCGGGCGGTCTGTGCCTAAGGCGGAGAAGATCAAGCGCATTGCCGATCATTTCGGCGTGAGCGTTACCTATTTTTTGAATGAGGGTGTGGCCGATGCCTATTCCTCGGCGGGATACGCAAGAGCAGGGCGTTCCGTGCCCATCATCGGCGAGATACGGGCGGGCTCCCCCATCATCACCAACGAGACGCTGCTCGGTCATGAGCTGGCCGACGTAGAGGATGCTGATGAGTATTTTTATTTGCAGGTTCTGGGTG
>SVTU01000095.1 GCA_015063655.1 Oscillospiraceae bacterium | reverse complement strand
CTCCTCTGTCTTGCCTACGGTGAAGCAGTAGCCGTCGGCGAAAGAGACGGTCAGGGCAGAGCGGCGGTAGGTAAAGCCGTGCCACAGCTCGGCCATGATGGGCGCACCGAGACAGGCATGCGCCTTGGCACAGACCGTGTCGGAAACGACGAAGTGACCGCCAAGCGTAACGTAATTTTGCGGTGTAAAGATCATCATAAACCTCCTTTATGCTGGATACTGATTACAGTATACCATGCCAAAAATAAAAACAAAACGCATTTATTTCGCAAAGGGGTGGACTTTTTAGTCAAGATGTGCTATACTGAATGCGAGGTGATGGTATGATCTATAATTGTGACGATCTGGCTCTGCAGGTGTTGGACGTCGGACTGTATGCTCACACTGACGGCTTCTTTGCCGTCAAGCCCCGTCCGCATGCGGCTCTTTCTTATAGGCTGAGCGGCTCGGGAAGCTTTGTGATCGGGGGCAAGCGCATGCTGATCGAGCAAGGGGATATCTTGTTTTTGCCTGCCGATATGGCCTATGAGGTGGAGTATTCTGTCAGCCAAAGCATCGTCATTCACCTGCTTGCGTGCAGCTACACCGTTCCCGAGCATATCACGATTGGTGACAAGGGGCGCATGGAGGCTCGTTTTTTGCGGATACTCAATGCGTGGCAGACGCACCATTCCGTTAATCAGGTCAAGGCGGGGGTGTTTGACATTCTGTCCCATTTGGAGTCGGATACCCTTGGTATGCCGATGGATGAGGATATTCGGCAGTGCGTGCGCTATATGGAGGCGCATTACGATGAGGCGGATATGACGGTTGCCCGAATCTGCGAGGAAAACCACATCAGCCCCTCGGGGCTGCAGCGCAAGTGTCAGCGGGTGCTGGGCATGAATGCCAAGCAATACATGACCAAGCTTCGCATGAACAAGGCCTTGGATATGCTGACGGCCGGGACGCATTCGGTCAAGCAGGTGGCGTATGCCTGCGGCTTTGAGGACGAAAAGTATTTTTCCCGTGTTTGCAAGCAAACGCTGGGCTGTGCGCCGTCACAGCTTATCCACAGATCCATGACGTAAAAAAGCAAGAGATTGAAGCTTCAACCTCTTGCTTTTTTTGTGCTGATATGGGAAATCAAAATGCCGCCGCTGATGAGCAGGAAGGCAAGCAGATACTGCAGCCGCCATATGTTTTCACCGAGCAACAGGGCCCCGAACACACAGGCAAATACAGGCTCGGCAAACTTGATGATAAAGAGCTTGGAAAGCTCTCCGTTCTTTACGATGCCAAACCACAGGCAATAGCTTACCACCGATGCGATACAGATGTATACCATGATCCACAGTGAGCGGTCAAGGGCAAAGCGTACGTGACCGCCCATGGCCGCTCCCACGGCAAGCAGGACTAACCCGCCAAACAGCTGAGAGATGCCCGTTGCCGTGATGGGCTGTACCGTGCGAAACACCCGTTTGCTGATGACGTTGGAGAACACGGTGCAGAAGGAAGCACCGAGAATGAGCAGGTCGCCCAAGGCAAAGCTGAGGCCGTCCTTTGTGATATTGAGGGCTATGATGCCGAGAAAGCCCACAAGCGCGCCTGCGATCTTTTGCGGTGTGGGGCGATCTTCCTTGATAAAGAGGAAGGAGAAGCACACGTAAAGCAATGCGCCGAGCTGCTTGATCAGAGCCGTTTTGGAGCTGGCTGTCAGCTGTAGGCCAAGGTACGTGAAGCTGTAATGCAGAATGATGGCAAACAGTCCCGAGAGTAGAATGGGGAAGAGAGAGCGGGGCACAGGGCGGTAGGATCCTTTGTCGGTGAATACGGCAAACAGGCAGATCACCGCACCGCCAATGACAAAGCGGATGCCCGCAAACAGCAGAATGTCGGCTGTGCTTGTTACGTCATATGCCGCAAAGCCAAGCTTGACCATGGGGAACAGCGAGCCCCACAGAAGCATGGTCAAAAGGGCAAGCCAAACGGTTTTATGCTTCATCGCAAACACACAGAACCACCTTGCCCACGTTTTCGCCACGCTCTAAGATGGCATGTGCCTCGGCAGCCTCTGCCATGGGAAGCACACGGTAGATGGAAGGCTTGATGGTGCCGTCCTCGATCTTCGGCCATACGTTCTTCACAAGCTCGGAGAGAATATAGGCCTTGAAGGCGGGGGTACGGTTGCGAAGCATACTGCCCACCAGGTGCAGACCCTTGGTCAGCAGAGGGCGAAGCTGAACGGTGGTCTCGATGCCTGCCAGCGTGGAGATCACGATCCAGTAGCCGCCTCTTGCCATATAGGGCAGGCTCTTACCGAGCGTTTCGCCCGAAAGGCAGTCCATGGAGACGTTGACGGGCGTGCCGTTTTCTTCCTCGGCCTTGAGAATGTCCTCCACGCACTGCGTGCGGGAGTTGATGATCACGTCAGCTCCGAGAGGCTTGATTTTCTCGGCGATTTCATCGGACAGCACCGAGGTGATGACCTTAGCACCGAAGGCCTTGGCCATGGGAATGGCAACCGAGGCAAGGCCGCTGGCACCTGCGGGGATGAAGGCGGTCTGTCCCGCCTCAAGGTGACCCTCGATAAACAGGTTCAGATACGAGGTGGCATACGCCTCGGGCAGAGCAGAGGCCTCAGCCAAGCTCAGTCCCTTCGGCACGGGCATCAGCATATCGTGCTTGACAGCCACGTATTCGGCATAGCCGCCACCGCCCAGCAGGGCGCACACACGGTCGCCTGCGTGCCATTCGGTCACGTCACAGCCTACCGCCTCGATCACACCTGCGATCTCAAGCCCCATCCATTCGGGACAGCCTGCGGGCGAGGGGTATTTGCCCTGACGCTGCAGAAGATCGGCACGGTTGAGCGCTGCCGCATAGATCTTGACCAGCACCTCGTCGCTCTTGATGACGGGATCGGCCACGTCGGACCAAACAAGGTCACGGTTTTCATTGACAAGCATTGCTTTCATAGTCTTTTACCTCACAGATTGTGTTTTCTTAAGTATTCGTCCATTCGCAGACCGACCTCGGTATCGACGGGGACGTAATCGGCGGGAATGTTTTCGATCTCTCTTTTCAGTCCGTCGTAGAGCGAGATCATGTCCTCTTGACAGAGACCCGTCAGTCTGAGCACCTTTCCGTTATCGGTGATGCGGTGGAACAGGCGGGCGTAGATCAGCTGCCAGCGTGTACTGAGCTTTCCCTCGGGACTGAGGATTTTCAGATAATCCTCCATGTCCACCCAAACGGCCTCCAAGCCAACAAGCTTATGGTAGTATTCTGCGATCTCCTCCCACGTTCTCGCCTCGGCCGAGCAGACGTTGTATGCCTCACGCTTGGCCTCTTCCTTGAAGAGGATGTGTGCGATCAGGCGGCTCACGTCACCGCCCCAGGAAAGGGAAGCGGGCTTGTCCTTGGCTTGCACGGGAAGAACGACCTTCTTGCCCATGAGGGCACGTCCCACGCTGTCCTTGAATTCCAGGGTCACGAGCTGCAGGCGCATGGTGGAAAAGGTGGTGGCGGGGCGAACGATGGTAAAGTTATCATAGGGCGAAGCCATCAAAAGATCCTCGGCACGTGCCTTGTGCATGCAGTAGTCGTTGGAGGCGAGAAGTGCCTCGTCGGTCGAGGAATCCAAGAGGCGGGGTGAGGTCTCACGCACAGGAACCTCCTTGTCATCATAGACACGGCAGGACGAAAGGAAGATATAGTGCGAGGTATGCTCCAAGAGAAGCTGATAATACTCTTTGAAGGGGTGCGAGGAGCTATAGCTCATAAAGTTGACAATGCCGTCAAAGCCCTCTGCCAGCAGAGAAGAGAGAAAGACCTTGTCAAAGGCATCGCCCTTGACGTAGCGGATGCCACAGGGCCAAGCGGCGGGGGAGGTCTCGTCAAGACCAACAGCCGTGACCTCGTAGCCAAGTGATACAAGCTCGGGTACAAGATAGCGCCCCATGGCGCCTGTCGCGCCGATTACCAATACTGTTTTCATCTTATGTCTCCTTTATGTTATCTGTTAATATCGGTATACGATCATACCGTCGGTAACGGTGAGCACGCAGCGGTAGCCGTCGTGACCCTGTATGCGGTTGCCCGTCTTGTCGGTCAGGTCATAGGCCTCGGCACGGGGATCAAGCACGGCCACATCTGCCGTTCGTCCCTCTCGCAGATAGCCCCATTCGTTTTCCTTGCCAAGAGCCTTGGCGGCACGGGACGTTACAGCGAGAAGCACGTTCTCCTCCGCCATACCGAGCGCCCGTGCGATACTCATGCACAGCGTCAGCCCATAGCGGCCGCCTCGCACGTAAGCACTGCTTTTGGTAATATCGGTGCTGATGGTGTAGGGAGCGGCACCGTTAAGGATGCCTTGCTTCAATACCGATAAGTCCGTGTGTACGTAGCCCGCCATGCCAAGGTCGATCACCACGCCACGCATCATGGCCTGCTTTACGCTCTCAAAGCTGTCCTTTGCGGCGTTGTGCATACCGCCGTGATAGGCATGCGTGAGGATGTCAGCCTCTCCGAGCAGAGCCAAAATATCTGCCATGGGTGTGGGAGAGTGGTTGCAATGCACCATCACACGAAGCCCCCGCCCGTGGGCAAACTCACAGAGCTTGCGGAGCGGCGATATATCCGACACCTCGGACACGGTGGTATCAAAGTAGGACTTAACGCCCACGGCCTTGTCACCGTATCGGCCAAGGCGCTCCTCTACCCGTGACAGGTCAATATCGTTGTTGTGAATGCCCGCTGAGGCAAAGACCACGTTTTTGACCATAAAGGTATCAAGCAGTGTCTTGTCACCGTAGGCGGCACCGCCGTCAGCGGCGGCTGTCACGCCAAAGGGATAGCAGGCAATGGCGGGGTCAATGCCGTACTTGTCGGACGAAATCCCTCGCATGTGCATGTGAATATCCACAAGCCCGGGGCACACGAGCAGCCCTGTGGCATCGTAGCAGAAGGAGACTTCCTCGGTGATATCGGGGGCGACCCTTACAACCGTGTTTCCGTCGATCAATACGTCGGCGTCAAGAAAATGCTCACCGTCCCACACACGCCCGTTTTTAATCAATATTTTTGCCATGGAATCGTACGCCTCCCACAATTTCGTCAAGTACCTTTTGAACCAAATAATCATGCTCGTAGGAGAATGGATTTTCTTTTGTTCCTATCATATAAGCGTAAAAATCTTGCATCATATCATCATATCTGCCGTGGAGGGTATTGTCCTCGCAGGGTATTTCGATATGCTTATCGGTGCAGCCGTAGA
>SVTU01000094.1 GCA_015063655.1 Oscillospiraceae bacterium | reverse complement strand
AGATCAATGGATAGTGTTTTGATACGGTCTTTCATGCCAATTCTCCGTATGGGTGACACTGTGGGATCAGACGGCAGGTGCCGTTATGGGGAAGTATGAGAATGTGATCGCCCTTTTCTTGAACGTCGGCGTTCTCTGCGAGCAGTGTGTAGGATACGCCTCGGTATTGATACGAAAGAGCGTGGGCTTCGGGGGTGATGACGCAGGCGGATGCGCCCGTATAGAAGCGAAGGACGGGAGCGGATACGGTGAGGAAAGCCTCGTCAAAGGTGATACTGCCACCCTCCCAGACTGCCGAAAGACGTCCTTGCCCGTCCTTTTGAACGGTGAAGCGGTCGGCACTGTCGCAAAGCACAAGACCGCATTTCTCCTTGCTGTCAAAGCTTGGGGAGAGGGTGTCCACAAGGGGCAGATTTTCATATACGGCATCAAAGCTTGTGCAGGGCTCGCAGAGATAGCGGTCCTTGACCAGCTCGTTAAACAGATACAGTGAGCGCAAAAGGACGGTGCGGCCGTATCGGAACAAATTGGCCGTGTAGTACTTGCTGTCATAATAGACGGATTGCACGTCGGCCTCCTTGTCCCAGCTGTTGTCCGCCACGATGGCCGTGGGCGGCGTCCTATCAAAGGTGCGCTTAAAGCGAGCGCCCGTTTCGGCAGTGGTCTCTACCGTCACGTGCTTCAGCCCGCACAGCTTTTGCAGCTGCATGCGAAGGGCGGGGAGAAAATCCCATCGGCCAAAGCTGTTTTCCTGCCCAAGCTGGGCATAGGAAAAGCCGAGGTCCTCGTTGTCAAAATAGGTGTGGAAGAACCAATCCACATAGGCGGGGGTGCTGCCGGTTTTCCAAAACGGCTCTAAGGTAAAGCATTGCTTTTTCATCGCTTCTGCCATGCTGTCCGACATGTATTTCGTGTTATCGTAGTTATGCACGGGGCAGGGACCGAGCAGGCGGAATACGGGTACGCTTTGTTGGTTCTCCTCGGTTTGGGCGGGGGTGAACATATTGTATTTAGATGGGTAGTAGGCTCCGTTGAAATAACCGCCCACAAGGGTGTAGGCGTCGGTGCTGGTCTGATCGCGGCAAATGCCCACGTAGTCGATATCGTAATGCTCGCACAGATAGTTGAGGGTGTGCGTGTCGATCACCCACGAGGCAAAGGAGCGGGGATACTGCCCGAATAGCTCCTTGAATTTTCGCATGGCCTCGTCAAGCAGACGCTCCCGCTCGGACGGCTCATACGCCATGGAGAAGCCCGGTACGATGTGCCAATCCCATTTCCAGCCCCGCTCGCTTCGGTAGGGCATGTCGCAGGCCGTTGTCAGCGGCTCTACGATCTCATACCATATGCCAAGCTCGATGCTCTCGGAGGCGTTATCCCGAAACAGAGACACAAAGCGCTCGTCACACAGCGCATCGTATTGTAAAAGGAAGGTGGCCTTGAGGCCGAATTCGTTGATGAGCGCCAGCTCTCGCTTGGTCGTTTCATACAGTACGTCCGTGCTACCCATGAAGCGCTCGTCGATCTGACGGACGAAATTCATGATGTTGACAATTCTCATGTGAGGATCTCCTTGCGTCTGGTATGATGGAAGGCTTATGCGAAAACGCCGATGAGCTTGAGAACAAAGCAGAAGAAAAAGAGCGTGAAGGCCGAGAGCAGTGTTGTCCACACCACAAGCTGACCCGCAAGAGCGGTGTCACCGCCAAGCTCCTGCGTCATGGGGACACTGGAGACGGCAACGGGTGTGGCAAAGAGTGCCACAAAGGCGGCAAAGTGTGCACCGTCAAAGATGCCGAGGGCATAGGCCGCGGCAAGCCCGATGGCGGGAACGGCCACCGTGCGTGCCAGCACGCCAAACACGATCTCACGCTTGAGAGCGGGCAAGGCAGAAAAGGTGAACTGCGCCCCGAGAGCCAAAAGGGCGATGGGGGTTGCCGAGGCAGATAATTGCGAAAGAACGGTAAAGACGGGTGTGAGGTTGGATAAACGGAAGGCGATACCGTTCGCAACCAAAAGAGACCGTACGCCAAGGCACACACAGCCCAGCGCAATGCTGATGATGAGCGGATTTTTGATCACGCCCAAGAGCAGCTTTTTGACGCTTGGTCTCTCTCCAGAGCCGAAAAAGCACAGGCACACGGTGGCCAGCACGTTATACAGGGGAATGGAGAAGGCCGAGAGCAGCGTTGCTACTGCCGCACCCTCTGCCCCGAAGAGGGCGGTGGCCAAGGGAATACCGATCAGGGCATAGTTGGAGCGAAAGACGGACTGGATCAGCACGCCTCGGCGGTTGCGCTCTCTTGCGGCGAGAGCCGAGAGGGGGAAGGCGGCTAAAAAGAACAGAAGCGTGGCGCCCACGGCATACAAAACGAAATGCCACCTGACCGATGAAAAGCTTTCAATCTTGTAAACGTTGAGAAACAGCATGCAGGGCAGCAGCAGGCGAAACACCAGCTTGTTGACCGCACGGCTGACACGCTCGCCGAGAAGACCGATGCGCCCCAGCAGATAGCCGATGGCAACGGTCAGTATAATGGGTAAGACCGCCTCGGCGGCAAAAAGAAATGCGTTCATAGGTATCCTCTGTTTTTCCAAAACGCCGTTGGCGTTCTTTTTTCATCTGCGTCGCTTTCCAAGAAACCGTGGTTTACAGCCATTCCATGGCTGTGCGCTCTGTATCTTCGATTTTGCTTTGATCGTCAAATTGGCGTTCGCTGTTCTCGATCGATCGAAAGGCGGTGTAGTACCGCAAGCCAAATTCCTGCAGCGACGAATGGTTGAAATGCAGATTGTCGGGATTGGACGTCAGGCCCTTGGCCGACACAAAGGCCGTGTTCGGCGTTTCTTGCGCAAATTGCCAAAGTGCTTCATTGATATGTGTGTAATGGACAAGCTGTGGCGACTCTGCTCTATCCTTCAAAAAATCTCCTAAGCCGCCCACAACGATTGGTACGGAATCGTCATTCAGCGCATGGCGCAACGCCTTCATGATGGCCGAAATACGCTCAAGATACAGCGGGTAGTGTTCCTCGCCGCAATCTCCTTCTCCTTGGTGCCAAAGAATGCCCGCAAGATGAGCGCTTCTGAGTGCAAGCCTTGTGCAATTGACGGCATTGTCGAATAGGACGCTGCCTTCCTTCCATTGTTCAAGCCTTGTTCCGCCATCGGCACAAGGAACGATGCCAACGTCAACGTCGGGATGCTCTTCCGCATAGGCCTTGGCAAAGCTTTCTGCGAGGCAGGTGCCCGAAAAGGGCCTGTCGGGATTGATCGGGCGGTACATCGTTTGCCATCTGCCGTTGCGCAAGACCTTGAGCCTGCCTCCCATCGTATCAAGGCGTTCGGCATCGGCAAGCAGTCCTCTGCCCGCCATATTTGATTGACCGATCAGTAAAAAGAAATGAAGCATGCTTGTTCTCTCCTTTATGAATAACATGAACGGCTGAAAAAGAACGTTCGGGTTTTTCTTATGAACCGAGGCACCTCAAGTGCGCATCCTCTCAGCAACCTTCCCTGATAACCGTTGTGCCTTGTGTTCTCTGCGTATTGAATGAATTCAGATCGGCCTTGATGGCGGCATGAATATCGTGCCGCATCTGCTTGACTTCATCGTAACGGCTTTTTTGATACTTTTTTTGTACACTTGCCGTGGCATCTGACAGAATGATGACGTACAGCCCGCTTTCGGTGTTTACAAATACCGATTGGCCCGTGTGACCGCAGTGGCCGATGCTTCCCACAGGGAAGAGACCGCCCGTCTGCTCGTATCGCTCGTCAACGTAGAGGAAGCCAAGCGCACGGGATGAGTCCATGCCCTTCGTTTCATTTTGCGTTGCCGAGGCAAAGGTTGCCTGCGAGATCAGCGGATCCCCCTTTGCCAACAGCATTTTGGCGTAAAGCGTCATATCCGCAAGGTTGGAGAATAGCCCTGCATTGCCGCAAATACCACCGAGATAGCGGCAGTTGTAATCGTTTACCGTGCCTCTGTCCGCCTCCGCTTGGTTGGCATTGACAATGTCCCTTGTTCGATCGGGCAAAAAGACGGAGGAATGTAGGCCGAGAGGTCCTGCCACATGCTCGTAGAAGGCTTCGTCCAGCCGTTTTTTGTAGAGCTTTTCCATAATACGGCCAAGGATAATAAAGCCGGGACAGCTGTAGAGCACGTTCGAGCCGATGGGAATATCCGAGGGAATGCGCAAAATGTAATCTTGGATCTCCTCATACGAGCCGTTGCTCTTCGTTAGATTTTTATGCCCGATCCCCATGGTGTGAGTCAGCAGATGTCTGACCGTAAGCCCCTGCTTGTCGGCGGGGACAGAAAAGAATCGGCTTACGGGATCGTCGGGCGAGAGCATACCTTTGTCGATGGCGATCAAGGAAAGAGAGGTGGTAAGGACGATCTTGGTTACCGACGCCATGTCAAAGAGCGTATGCTCGGTTAGCTGCTGATTGCTTGCAGCGTGCATGGCTTGATACAGTACGTCGTCCCCACGTCCGACCTTGACGATGATATGCTCGACTGTTTTGTTATCCATCAAGGCTTGAATGCAATCTTCCAAGTGCTTCATGATATGTCTCCTTTAATTGATGCATTATTCTGCTTCCCATGCGGGAATGTCCTTTCATGCGAGACGGTTTGCTCGAAGTGTATGTAAACGTAGTACATAAAGCTCCTTTTCGCCCGAGATCCCACCTTCGCGTTGCTCGGCGCTTTTTCGTCCGTGTCATCCTGAGCGTAGTCGAAATCCGAGCATAGCGAGGATCAAACGGTGCGTAGCATCGTTTGGGATCTCGGACGAAAAAGTTCGATTCCGCTTCGCTCCACTCAGGATGACACGGGCGAGGTTGCATTTAGGTGTCATCCTGAGCGAAGGGCGTAGCCCGTAGTCGAACCCGTAGGGCGATGCAAAGCATCGGGATCTAGTATGCCAAAAACGGGGGGTGTAAAGCCAAAAAGTCCTCAAACCATAGGTTGAAAGTAACATTTGTCCCTGATTTTTTAGCCGTTTTCGGAAAGATATCTTTCAAACATAAATGATAAACTTATTTGTTTTTCTCTTGCGTAAATATAGCTTTAACGGCAAGCCTAATTTGATATTCAAGGCTTGGCGCGGACATGTTTCAACACACTTTAGGCATCGAATACAATTACTGTTTGTTTTGCCCGAGTTTATCGCTCTAAAGGAGCAACGGTCAGCACAAAGGTTGCAGCCATTGCAATCTGCGCTTTTTTGTATCGTGAGTCCAAGCCTGCTTCTTA
>SVTU01000093.1 GCA_015063655.1 Oscillospiraceae bacterium | reverse complement strand
CAAAATAGCCCTCGGCACCCGTCCCGAGATTGCAAGCGTCGTTATAACGCTGGTATTTTTGGGGCTTTCCGACTCTGTCGACGACCTTTTCAAAGTAGACCTCTCCCAGCGTCCAAGCATCCACGTCATCTGCCGTCATGGTCTCCAGGGGAAGCTTCAAATGGGGGTTAGCACCCTCGTAATCGATGACGGAGGAAAGAAATCCTCCCTTGGTGATGCCGTGCTTCAGCCAGCTATCCTGCGCATCGATACCGATTTGAAGATGCCGCTTATCTCCCGTCATGATATAATCGTAGAGGAAGGCGTTGGCAAAGGATGCGTTTTGCCCCACCCAACCAAGCTCATAGTTATGCTCTCGCTTCAGATAGGCATTCAGATGCGGATGCCACTGCGCCCCTCTGGTGAAGCCTACGAAGCCGTCTCTTTCCTTTTGAATGAGGTATTCGCTGAATGCCATGGAAAGGCGGTACAGCTCCTTGGCTGTTTTGGGGGCTTGCATGGTATGGCCATAGTAACGCCACGCAAAATCCAACAGAGTCTTATAGCGGTGACGGCTTCCGTCGGAGAGCACTGCCAAAATAATACCCTCAAAGTCGCTTGCGGGCTCCATCGTGCCTTGGAAGGGCTCGTCCCAGAAGTGGCGGTGCAGGGTTTTGGGCTTTTCCTCCTCGGGAAAGATGATGACGTGGTGCTTGCCGTCCTCGCACTGATACAGCGAGCAGGCTGTGTTGCTGTTGGCCTCGGCCATCAGGGCGATGCTGATGGTGTCGTTTTCCGAGTACGTGCAGGCGGGAATGGTGGAGCGGTGGGAAGCAAAGCTCCAGGGTGTGCCGTCCTCGGCATAGTCTCCCACGTATTCGGGATAGTTACCCCAGCCGTTTCCGTTGTAGCTGACGGCGGGGATCATGGTGAAGGTAGGCTCGCCGAGAAGGATGACTTCCATTCGCATGTGATCGGTGGGCGCATCGGTGTGGCGGTGCCATCTCCACGCCCCCTCCTCGATGATCTCAAAGGTATCGGTAGCGCCTGCCATAGCGGGGATCACGGCATACGTTTTGCCGTCAAGGGCTATGGCGTGGCCGTTCTCTTGCTTGATGATGCTGATCATACGTACCTCCAATAGGGTTTTATTCTTTGTGGCAGAGCGTGCCTGCAATACTTGTCAGTCCTTCGTCGAATACGGACCAGTCCTCAAAGCGTCTGAGGTTTTCCATGCGGTATGCACAGGGCCAGGCGGGAAGCCATTGAGAGGGCATAAAGGGTTTGCCCGATTGGCGTCTCCAACGGGTGTGGAAGACGGCCTCATCCTGACCGCCCGTGGGGCGAATGCGTCCGTTTATTACCAAGGTGCCGTCAGACACGCACTGTGTGGCATTGCACCAAACGGCAAGCGCACGCTCCTTCCATTGGATATGCTCGGTTAGCTCATACAGCTTCAGGAAGGACAGCACGTCACGAAGAGCATATTGATCCAGTGCTTGGTGAGGCGTGGAAACGGACGTGGCGCCAAAGGTGTCATACCCCATCTTGGCGATGACGTTATCCTCGGGATACCGAATGGTATAATGCATCATCCAGGTGCATATGTACCAAGCCGTTCTTTCCGCTTGCGCAATATACCTTGTATCCTTCGTTATGTCGTAAAGCGCCAGCGCACTGCGCAGAAGGGGAGAGGCGGATTCTTTATCAATACTGTACGTGTCCAGCGCACCTGCGGTGGTGAAGCCCTGCTCCTCAAGCTGCTGATAATAAAAATCAAAGGCTTTTTGTGCGCTTTGCAGATACTCGGCCTTTTGGGTCCTTTCGTAGGCCTTCAGAATGGGCAGGATCAAAAAGCAGCCAATGGTGCCCTTTCTCTGCAGGACGTTGCCGTTGTCATCCCACGTTTTAGCGAAGCAACCGTTCTCGTCCTGCGTTCTGAGGGCAAAATCGCAGATGCCAAGAGCCACCCTTTCGTATTCGGGCTTACTGATCCCTGCCTTTTTCAGCATATCGTAGGCTTCAAAGAAGCAATAAGCGGCCGTGCCGTTGTTGCAGGCGTCGATGGGGAAAAGCCTATCGCCGTTTTCATCCAGGGCAAAGTTGTGCGCCGTGCCATGCAGGTAAATATTGAAGAGATTTTCAAATCGGTTTTCGCCATAATCCCACTTATCGGGCATAACGGTGGGGTCGGGATCGTAATCCTTGGGGTTAAAGTCAAAGCGTACCTTAATGTGGCCTGCAGGCAGAACGCATCGGTTGACCCACGTGTCCAAGGCCTCAAGAGCCATGTCCAGCTTTTCCTTGTCACCGTGCTTGAGATAATCGTATATGAAGGCGGCGGAGAGAGATGCACTGTGCCCGCCCCAACCGATCTCATATACGTGGTCGGTCTTTCGGTACGAGGTCGTGCCTGCGTGCCAGTCCGCTCCGCGCACAAAGCCCGCAAAGCCGTCCTTTTCTCTTTCAAAAAGATAGTAGCAGAAGGCAAGGGAATAGCGGTACAGGTCCGAAGCCTTCATGGGTGCCTTCAAGGCATGGCCGTAATACCGCCAGGCAAAGTCAAGCAGGCGGTTGTAACGGAAGCGGCTTCCGTCCGAGGGAGCGGTGAAGAGGATGCCCACAAAATCACAGGTGGGCTCCATCGTTCCTTGGAAGGGGCCTTCCCAAAAATGGCGTTGCAGCGTTTTCGGCTTTTCCTCCTCGGGGAAGATCAGCACGTGCTGCTTGCCCGTGTCCGTCTGATACAGAGAGCAGGCGGTGTTGCTGTTGGCCTTGGCCATCAGGGCGATGCTGATGGCATCGTTTTCCGAGTACGTGCAGGCGGGAATGGTAACACGGTGAGAGGCAAAGGACCAGGGCGTACCGTCCTCGGCAAAGTCTCCCACATATTCGGGTGTGTCTCCCCAGCCGTTTCCGTTATAGCTGACAGACGGCACCATGGTAAAGCTCGGTGTTCCCAACAGAATCACGTTCATTCGCATGTGATCGGTGGGCACATCCGTGTGTCTGTTCCACTTCCAAACGCCGTCCTCGATGACCTCAAAGGTATCGGCAGCACCTGCCATAGCGGGGATCACGGCATATACCTTGCCGTCGACTGTGATAGCATGTCCTGCATCGGCTTTCGTGATCTGTATCATATCCGTCATTCTCCCTTGGTATCAAAATCCTCGATCCGGAAGAACCACTCGTCACGCTTGCGGAAGGGGGTCTTGAAGCTCTTGGTAAGCACACCCTTTTCTTCAAGGTGAATATAACAATTCATATCGCAGGCACGTCCGCAAATGGAGCATTGATAAGCATGCTGTGCGGGGGGATAGAAATAAATATTGCGAAGGATCTTTCTGGCCGTTTCGGGCGTGACCTTGGCCTCACCGCTGATGATGGCCACTCTGTCCTCAAAATCACGGAAGGCATCGGGGGGCATAAAGGGGTTCTTGAGGCCGTTGGCACCGTTGTAATAGACGGCACACTGCCAGGGATCGACCGTGCCGTCCTCTGCAATTGCCTTTCCGGGACAGCCCTTGGCGCATTCGCCGCAGCCGTCGCACAGATGGGGCTGCTTGACGGGGGTTGCCTCAAGCTCGGCATCGGTCAGGACAAAGCAGGTGCGAACGAAGGGGCCGAACTCATCGGTGAGAAGAGCACCGTGGAAGCCGATCTCGCCAAGTCCGCAAAGGACGGCTGCCTCGTTAAAATCCATCTGTGTTTCTTGGGGGCGGTTTCTGTAAATCGCATCGAAGGCGACCTCGGGATTGGTACTGTTATCCTCAGCCATGATCTGCTGATGACGGCGTTGGGGCAGGGCAGAATAGCCCTCCTCCTCCAGCATCATCGACAGACGCACGGAAACCATGGGCATGACGGTCTCTTCCATGTTCTCCACGCCCATTGTCGTATACTGATAATAGGTGCTTCCTTCCTCAATGCCGCGGTAAGCACCGCGAAGGACACGGAAGCCAAGACCGATCACGGTCTTTGCCTCGGGCATCAGCTTACGTACGGCTGAATCGCCCCGGAAGCGTGAGATCGGGGCAAAGCCGACAAGATCGGCTCCCCATTTTTTGCATGCTTCGATGATTCTTTCTCTCATTGCTTCTTATCCCCCTTCAAATGCTGATAGCAGGCATAGTCGCAGGCTCTTCCGCAAAGGCAGGCCGAATATCCCCATTGCGTGTCGGGAAGGAAATTCATTTTTGGATACAAGGCTCGTGCGCTGACGGCATCAAAACGGAAATCACCGTTGATGATAGCCTCACGGTCAGCCTCTCCCTTTAAGAAATCGTCGGTCATAAAGGGATTGGACTTATGCGCTCCCTTGTAGTATACCGAGCATTGCCAGGTGTCAAGACCGTTCTCGTCGATCGCCTTGCCTGGGCAGGCCTTCATGCATTCGCCGCAACCATCGCAGATGGGCGTGCGTATCGGCTCGTCCGTCTTGAGCGGAGCATCGGTGATGATAAAGCAATATCGGATGTAAGGGCCGTACGTTTTATTCAGTATCTTTCCGCTCAGGCCTCTGTCGCCGATGCCGCAGGCCTTGGCGGCCTTGCCGAAATCGATGATCACGTCGGGAACGGGCTTGCCCTCGGCCACGGCGGAGGCGTGGATCAGCTCATAGGTGTCCATGACCTCGGGGTTGGTGGTCTTATCGCCCTTGATGCGCAGATTGGGGACTGACTTTTGCAGGCAGGCATCATAGCCCTCGTCCTCGATCATGCCGCCGATCTTGAGTAAAAAGATCTCCGCAAGCTCCTCGTCGGGATACTTGACGCCAAGGGTGGTATACGTGTAATATTGAGTTCCTGCGTTCATGGTGTTGAAAAGCGTTTTGGGTACGACAAAGCCAAAGCCGATGATGCATTTGGCGTTGGGCAGGATCTGTTTGGGGTCTCTTTGCGGATCGGGCTCATCATATATCTTACCGATGCCGCAAACGCTTGCCCCAAGCTCCTTGGCTTTCGCCTTTATCATGTCACTCGTAAGCATGTGTTTCTTCTCCTGTTTCCATATATCGTTTTTGTTTTTTCTTTTGGGTGCTTTGGGATTTTGCCGCCGCAGCCGTTATCTGTCAAGCTTCCACGGCTTGCCCTTTCTGAGCGGCTCATGGAAGCGACCCTCCATACAGCCGCCCTTCTTTTCCAGCATCGACACACAGCCTCTGATGCAGCCGCCGCACTTGGCCATGTTGTAGCCAACCCAGCTGGGGAAATACTTTTGAAGTGCGCCGTAGACCTTCATGATCTCCTGCTCGTCGGCAACGTCGGTCTTTCCCTCAAGCAGGTCAAGATCGCCGTTCTCGTTGGCGTCGAATACCTCCTTGGGTACGAAGGGATTGTAGTAGCGTCCCGCATGCGTGTAGAAGGCGTAGCAACGCCACATGTCGATATCGCCCCACTCGC
>SVTU01000092.1 GCA_015063655.1 Oscillospiraceae bacterium | reverse complement strand
GGTCGAGCCTGTCGGCGTGACACAGACGCTGTGCCTGCGTGCCGACCGTGCGCCAAGCGTTTTCACGCCCTTGAACGATGCCCCCGTCAGCGTGACGGCAGAGGGGGATACCTATACGGTCTCCCTGGCGCAAAAAACGGCATACATCATTTTGCATTTTCCCGATTGATAAGAAATAGCCGAGGGAAGCTCGCACGGTGCAGCTTCCCTCGGCGTGTATCTTGATCGAACAGTCTTTTTTACCAAATGAAGAGTATGAGGCGGTATTTAACTCGCTTCTGATAGTCGGCATAGCCCACAAGCTCCCTTGAGAGGAGCTTTTCCTCGTTGAGGATACGCACCGCCAGCATGGGAAGATAGGGAACGAAGCACAGCAAGGCCCACCATGAGCCAAGCACCACGGGAATGGCGAGAAACAGCCACAGCGTGACGGCATACATAGGATGGCGCACGATACCGTACAGCCCCGTGTCAATCACCTGCTGTCCTTGCTGGATCTCCACGGTGCGTGACAGATAGGCGTTTTCTCTCATGACCTCGGCATAAAGTACATATGAGACGAGCAAAACGGCAGAGGCTGCGGCAACCGCCCAAGCAGGAACACTTGACCACCCAAAACGATGATCAAGGCCTGCCACCGCAAAGCCGCCGATAAACATCAAGCCGCCGACCGCTACCACACCGCGCTGTGCCGATTGCGCCTCCTTGGCACGCAATCGCTTCTCAAGCAGAGCGGGGGCTTTGATGAGCAGGACGATGCCCAGGATGAGCATGGGCAAGAAGAGCAGGGCGATAAACAGGTAGGCGTTGGGGTAGGATAGAGTGCCTGCGGGGATAAACAGCAGCGCACCGACCAGCGTAAGCCCGAGCAGATATTTGGTAAGAGCCGCAAGAGCCAGCTTCATGGACGCTCCCCCTTTACTTGGCGAATTTGGATAAGCGGCTTAGAAGTGCGGACAGCAGTACCGAAAGTATGATGCCGAAGACGGCCTGCATGCACTGCTGAGGTAAATTAAGGCAGGCGGTGGGAAAGCCGTACAGCACGCTGTCAACGGCTAAGTATCCGCCAATCATCACAAGCTCTGCGGCAACAGCGCCGAGCAGGCGGGCCACAAGCGTTTGCTTGTGTACCAACAGGCGGTAGGGAAGATAGGCAATCAGTGCCATACCGCTCTTGATGATCAGCGTGGGTAGGACATAGACGGTATAGCCGCCCAACAGATCGGCAAGAGCCGAGCCGATGCCTGCCGAGAGTGACCCGAGAACAGGGCCTAACAGCCACGTTCCCGCCAACAGCACGCCGTCGCCGAAATTGAGGTATCCACCTCCCGGGGCGATGGGAAACGCCAAAAAGAAGGTGGCGCAAAAGGTGAGGGCGGCCATCATGGCACAAAGGGCGATTCGCTTAGAACGGTTCATAGATTATTCAATCTCCTCGATATTGTAGGGGGTGGTTTGGTATACGAAATAGTTGAGCCAGTTGGAATAGAGCAGATTGGCACAGCTGCGCCAACGGACAATAGGCTCCTTCGTGTCGTCGTCATCAGGGAAGTAGTTGACGGGCACGTCGATGGGTAGACCGAGGTTTTTATCTCGGAAATACTCGTTTTTGAGCGTGTCGGCATCGTATTCGGAATGACCCGTCACAAAGATCTGCCGTCCCTTGTCGGTGGCGATCACGAAAACGCCTGCCTCATCCGAGCTTGACAGGATCTTCAGCTCGGGCACGGCCTCGATGTCCTCACGGCGTACCGTGGTGTGGCGGGAGTGGGGGACGACAAAGGTGTCGTCAAAGCCACGGAACAAAATGGCGTGCTTGTGATCCACCTTGTGATCAAACACACCGAAGATCTTTTTGTCCACGGGGTGCTTTTGAATTCCGTAGTGGTAATACAGACCTGCCTGCGCTCCCCAGCAGATATGGAAGGTGGAGGTCACGTGCGTTTTGCTCCACTCCATGATCTCACACAGCTCGTCCCAATAGGCGACCTCCTCGAAGGGCATATGCTCTACGGGGGCGCCTGTGATGATCATGCCGTCATATTTGTTACCTCTGACCTCGTCAAAGGTCTTGTAAAAGGCAAGCATATGCTCGGCGGAGGTGTGCGTGGGCTTATGCGTAGCGGTTTGCAGCAGTTCAAGCTCTACCTGAAGCGGCGTGTTGCCGATCAGGCGTGCGATCTGCGTTTCCGTCACGATCTTTTGCGGCATCAGATTGAGCATCAGGATCTTCAAGGGTCGAATATCCTGCGTGATGGCTCGTGTTTCGGAAATGACGAAAATATTCTCATCCAGCAGCACCTTGGTGGCGGGAAGGGAATTGGGAATTTTAATGGGCATGAACGTACCTCTTTACGCTTGAATTTAGCCTCTTGCCTTCTCCAGGGCCTGCGCAAGATCGGCTATGATGTCGTCAGCGTTCTCAATGCCGACGGAGAGACGGACAAGGTCGGCGGAAATGCCTGCATCCACCAGTTGCTCATCGGTGAGCTGTCTGTGTGTGGTGCTGGCGGGGTGCAGCACGGACGTGCGGGCGTCTGCCACGTGAACCACGATGGCGGCAAGGCGCAGGCTGTCCATAAATTTCACAGCGGCTTGGCGGCCGCCCTTAACGCCAAATGAGATCACACCGCAAGCTCCCTTCGGCAGATACTTCTGTGCCAAGGGATATTCACTGTTGGAGGGGAGCATGGGGTAATTGACCCATGTCACCATGTCGTTTGCCTCAAGGAATTCGGCAACCTTCATGGCGTTTTCGCAGTGACGCTCCATGCGCAGAGCCAGGGTCTCAAGGCCCAGGTTGAGCAGGTAAGCGGGCAGGGGAGCCAAGGGCGTGCCGAAGTCACGGATCAGCTGAACGCGAAGCTTGGTGAAGAAGGCGTTCTCAACGCCGAAATCCTTGGTGTATACCACACCGTGATAGGACTCGTCGGGTGTTGTCAGCTCAGGATACTTGTTGCCTGCGGTCCAGTCGAACTTACCGCCGTCAACCACCACGCCGCCAACCACCTGTGCGTGACCGTCCATATACTTGGTGGTGGAGTGGATCACGATGTCTGCTCCATGCTCGAAGGGACGGCACAGAATGGGGGTGGCGAAGGTGTTGTCAACAAAGAAGGGAACGCCGTGTGCATGTGCAATGGCGGCGTAGCGGTCAAAGTCCAGTACGTTGAGAGCAGGGTTGGCAATGGTTTCGCCGAAGAACAGACGGGTGTTGTCGTCAAAGAGGGCATGTACCTGCTCGTCGGTCATGTCGGGGGTTGCAAAGCGAACCTCAATGCCGATCTTCTTAAGAGATACGGCAAACAGATTGATCGTACCGCCGTAGATGGACGACATGCTCACGATGTTCTGCCCCGCACCCGTAATGTTGAGAATGGCCAAGAGGTTAGCGGTCTGTCCCGAGGAGCAGAGAACGGCACCCGTTCCGCCCTCAAGGTCTGCGATCTTTTCCTCCACGCAGGCCACGGTGGGGTTGGAGATACGGCTGTACATATGTCCGGGAGCCTTCAGGTCGAACAGATCGCCCAGATGCTCCGAGCTGTCATATTTATACGTGGTGCTTTGGTAAATGGGAAGAACACGGGGCTCTCCGTTCTTCGGCGTGTAGCCGGACTGAATACATTTGGTTTCGATTTTGAATTGAGACATATTTGTTTTCCTCCTTATATATGTGTGCGTTATCAGGCGTCAAGCTTCATGTCACCCGTCTTGACCCAACCGATCCTGCGAAGAATTTCGTTGAATAGGAAGGAGAGAGCGGCGGGAAGGATGAAGCAGATGAGGGCAAGGCCGATCCAGTCGATGGCCGTGATTGCGTCGGGATAGCCGTTGGCGGGATCCAGCCAGCCAAGGATCATGCCGATAGGGCCGAGCAATCCGCACGTTCCCATGCCCGAGTTGATGGCGGCGCCGTACATCTTCATATCAAATACGCAGACCGCAAGCGGACCCGTGATGGCGGAAGCCAGGGTGGGGGCGATCCAGATCTGCGGATGCTTGATAATGTTGGGCATTTGCAGCATACTGGTTCCGATGCCCTGAGAGAGCAGTCCGCCCCAACGGTTTTCACGGAAGCTGATCACGGCAAAGCCCACCATTTGCGCACAGCAGCCTGCCACGGCGGCAGCGCCCGCAATGGCCAGACCCTCAGAGGAACCGAGCGCGGCGGCACTTCCCGTCAGCACAAGGCCCGCACAGATGGCGGCACTCGAAATGGGGAGCGTCAGGCAAATGCCGATCACCACCGAAACGATCAAGCCCGTTACGAAGGGTGCCTGTAGGGCAGCCCAACCGATGAAGGTGCTGATGTAGCCAACCAGCTTGCCGATCAGCGGAGCGCACCACAGAGAGAGCAGTCCGCCCACCAAAATGGTAACGAAGGGCGTTACGATGATATCGACCTTGGTCTTTTTGGATACCAGCATGCCGATCTCAGCGGCAATAATAGCAATGAAGAAAACGGCAAGAGGACCGCCTGCCCCTCCAAGGGCGTTTGCGGCATAGCCAACGGCCGCCGAGGAAAAGACCACCAGAGGGTGAGCCTTAAGGGCATAGGCAATGGCAGCTGCCATCGTTGGACCTGCCATGGCTTGGGCGAAGGTGCCGATCTCGGCAAGAATGCCAAGATATGGGATCATGCCGAGAGCCTTGAAAATGGTACCGATGAGCAAGGAGGCAAACAGACCTGCCGCCATAGAGCCCATGGCATCAATGAAATAACGCTTCAGATATTTCTTTACATTATTCATAATAATAGACCTCCACGGTTTGTATGCCCTATATTATAGCACAAGAAGTCAGTGTTTGCAAGAACTTTGCATAATTTTTTACAAAGGAAGACAAAAAGGGCGTATCTTGGATGCGCCAAAGCAGGGAAAGATGACCCAAAAACAGGGTGGTACGACAAAAATGGCGTTGTCATGTGCGAAGTGCGAAGAAATGAAAGAATAAAAAAGTTTAAACTTGGTTATCCTGTATATTGACTTTGTTTGGCGATTGCGGTATAATATTCAAGCACCCCGAAAAAGGGTGAATGCCGTCCCTTCTTGGCAAAAAAATTTCAAAGAAATTTGAAAAAAAGGCTTGACAAGGCAGAAGGTGTATGGTATAATGTCAAAGTCGCCGCTGAAGCGGGGGCAAAGATGGTCATTGAAAATTGAACAGCAGAGAGAAGTACAAAGCAAAGAAAAGCAAAGCAAGTACGGATCTCGTCAAAGAGTTTATATACTCAAACAAAGTAACGAGAAGCTAAGAAAAAAAGCTCGAGTGAAGATAGGTACGTGAGGGAGACCTCATGTGTTTATACAATTTATTCGAGAGTTTGATCCTGGCTCAGGATGAACGCTGGCGGCGTGCATAACACATTCAAGTCGAACGGAGATAG
>SVTU01000091.1 GCA_015063655.1 Oscillospiraceae bacterium | reverse complement strand
GCGGCGACCAGGAATTTGATATTACCAAGTCCATCGACTGCATGACCAAGTACTCGGAAATGGTAGAGGACCCCAAGCGCATCCGCTATTGTCTGGAAAAGGCACTGTATCTTGCCACGCACGGCCGTCCCGGCCCCTGCTGGCTTGACATTCCGCTCAACTTCCAGGGCTGTACCATTGAGACAGACGAGCTGTTCGGCTACGATCCCGCAGAGGATGCCAAAACGCTCGCTCCCCTTGTGACCGATACGGTGATGGATGCCGTGGTAGAAAAGATCAAGAACGCCAAGCGTCCCGTGCTGTATGCAGGCAACGGTGTTCGCCTTGCGGGTGCGTTCGACCTGTTTGAGCAGGTCGTTCCCAAGCTGAACATTCCCGTTGCTACGGGCTGGGATAACATTGACATGATGGCCGACGCCGATCCGCTGTACGTGGGACGAGGCGGTATCATGGGCGACCGTGCAGGCAACTTTGCCGTACAGAACGCCGACCTTGTGCTGGCTGTTGGCAACCGTCTCTCCATCCGCCAGGTCGGATACAACTGGAAAACGTGGGCAAGAGAGGCCTTTGTGATCATGGTTGACGTGGACGGCGAGGAGCTGAAGAAGCCCACACTTCACGTGGAAATGCCTATACAGGCCGATGCGCTCGACTTTTTGCAGAAGCTTGCCGAGCGTCTGCCCAAGAGCGGCACGCTGTTTCCCGAGAACGGCTGGCAGCAGACCTGCCGTGACTGGAAGGCCAAATACCCCGTTGTTCTGCCCCGCCATTGGGAGGATACGAGAGAGACCAACGTCTACGCCTTCATCAAGGCTCTTTCCTCTCGTCTGCCCGAAAACTACACCACCGTTGTCGGCAACGGCAGTGCGTGCGTAGTCGGCAGTCACGGCTATGAGATCAAGAAGGGTCAACGCTTCATCATCAACTCCGCCATCGCCTCCATGGGCTATGACCTCCCTGCCGCCATCGGCGTTTGCGTAGCCGAGGGCAAGAAGGAGATCGTGTGTATCACGGGTGACGGCAGTATCCAGATGAATTTGCAGGAGCTGCAGACCATTCTGACCAACAAGCTTCCCATCAAGCTGTTCGTCATCAACAACGGCGGCTACCATTCCATCCGTCAGACGCAGACCAACATATTCGGTCATCATACCAAGGTCGGCATTGGTCCCGAAAGCCAAGACCTATCCTTCCCCGCCATGGAGAAGCTGGCCTTTGCCTACGGCTATCCCTACCGTGCCTGCCATGCCAACACCGAGCTTGAGGACGTACTCAACGAGGCCTTCGGCACAGAGGGTGCCTTCATTGCCGAGATCTTCGTCAGCCCCGAGCAGTTCTTTGAGCCGAAGAGTGCCACCAAGAAGCTGGCCGACGGCTCGCTGTTCAGCCCTCCGCTTGAGGATCTGGCGCCCTTCCTGCCCCGTGAGGAGCTGCATGAACTGATGATCATTCCCATGATCGAAGAATAAACCCAAAAAGGAGAAACCATATGGATATCATGACCACCATTGCCAACGCCAAGGTCGTTCCTGTCGTTGTCATCAAAGACTTATCGGAAGCAGAGCCGACGCTGCGTGCCCTGTGTGAGGGCGGTCTGCCGATCGCCGAGATCACCTTCCGCACCGCCTGCGCCGCCGATGCTATCCGCCTTGCTGTTGAAAAATTCCCCGATATGCTGGTCGGTGCGGGTACCGTCATCAACCGTGCACAGGCCGAAAAGGCCATTGCCTGCGGGGCTAAGTTCATCGTAGGCCCCGGCTTCTCTGCCGAGGTTGCCGAGACCTGCCAAAAGGCAGACGTTCCCTATCTGCCCGGATGCGTCACCCCCACCGAGATCATAACTGCCATTTCCTACGGCATTGAGATCGTCAAGTTCTTCCCCTGCTCCAATTACGGCGGTCTTGGCACGCTCAAGGCACTCTCCGCAGCCTTCCCCTCCGTGCGCTTCCTGCCCACGGGCGGCATCTCGGCTGACAACCTGCTTGAGTATCTTGCTTTTGATAAGATCGTGGCCTGCGGCGGCAGCTGGATGATGAAGGGCACACCCGACGAGATCCGAGAAAAAACGGCGGCTGCCGTGGCTCTCGCAGCCTCTGCCAAATAAGGAGGATGCGTATGAAAAAGGTAGTTTGCTTTGGTGAGTTGATGCTCCGTCTGGCTCCCAACGGATATGAAAGATTTGTTCAGGCCGACAGCTTTGGCGCCACCTACGGCGGCGGCGAGGCCAACGTGGCGGTGTCCTTGGCCAATTACGGCATGGACGCCACGTACGTAACCAAGCTTCCCAAGCACGATATCGGTCAGGCGGCCGTCAATTCCCTGCGCCGCTTCGGCGTGGATACCTCGGCCATCGTTCGCGGTGGCGAGCGTGTCGGCATCTACTTCTTAGAGAAGGGTGCTTCTCAGCGTCCCTCCAAGGTCGTGTATGACCGTGCCTATTCCGCCATTGCTTTGGCTTCCCCCTCGGATTTTGATTGGAAGGCCATCTTCAAGGATGCTTGCTGGTTCCACGTAACGGGCATCACGCCCGCCCTTGGCGACAACGTAGCCGAGATCACCCTGGAGGCCGCCAAGACGGCTAAGGAAATGGGTCTTACCGTTTCCTGCGACCTCAACTACCGCAAAAATCTGTGGAGCAAGCAGAAGGCGGGTGAGGTCATGGCACAGCTGATGCCCTACGTTGACGTTTGCATCGCCAACGAGGAGGATGCGGGCGACGTGTTCGGCATTCATGCCGATGCCACCGACATCACGGGCGGCAAGCTCTCTCACGAGGGCTATATCAGCGTGGCTCGCAAGCTGACCGAGCGCTTCGGCTTCAAGGCAACGGCCATCACGCTTCGTGAATCCATTTCCGCCTCGGATAACAACTGGGCGGCCATGCTCTACCGTGACGGAGAGGCCATCTTCTCCAAGAAATATCCCATGCACATCGTAGACCGTGTTGGCGGCGGCGACAGCTTCGGTGCCGGCTTGATTTACGGTATGCTGAACGATATGTCCGACCGAGACACGCTGGAATTTGCCGTGGCGGCAAGCTGTCTCAAGCACACCATCGAGGGCGACTACAACATGGTAAGCGCCGACGAGGTGATGAAGCTGGCAGGCGGCGACGGAAGCGGCAGAGTACAAAGATAACCCTGTATAAAACCTTCCTCTCTTGTACACAATGATACTACCCGACAGGAGATCAAGAGCAAGGCGGCACTTCCCTTCGGGACAGTGCCGCCTTGCTCCGTATATGTAAGAGAGGATGAACCATGAAAAAGCTATTATCCCTTGGCTTACTTCTGTGCCTGCTTGCCACGGCGGCCGGCTGTCGCAGAAGCGGGCCTGATGAAAACGCTCCGCAAGGCGGCGATGCCTACACGCTGGGACTTGGCGTTGTGAGTGCCTACGGCTCGGTCAGCCACGCCGAGCATGGCAAAAACGGCTCCTCTGAGCTGACGCACACCTTGGCGGCGGTTCTGTTAGACAAGAACGGCGTCATCACCGACTGCCGCTTGGACGCCATCGACATCAAGGGCTCGTATACCGAGAACGGTGTCTACGTCCCGCCCGCCAGCCTTGCCACCAAGCACGAGCAGGGCGAGGGCTACGGCATGAAGGCATACGGCGGAGCAGACAAGGAGTGGTACGAGCAGGCCGATGCCTTGGCTTCCCTTGCCGTCGGCAAAAAAGCCGACACGCTCGGCACGCTGATGAACGGGGACGGACGGGGCAGCGACGAGGTCATCAGCGCAGGCTGTACCATCTCGGTCTCCGATTTTGTCAAGTCCATCGAAGAGGCAACCAAGAATGCCAAGACCGAGCTTTCGGGCAAGGACATCACGCTCTCCATCGGTCTGTGTGCTACCGAGATCGCCTCACGCAACGCTACCGCCTCTCAATGGGGTGAGGCAGAGACGGAGACCACCTTTGCCGCCACTGTTACGGACGCTGACGGCAAAGTCATTGTCACGCTGACGGATGCCGTTGCCACCACCTTTACCTTTGACCATACGGGGCACGCCACCACCAACCAAGAAAAGGCCATTGAAACCAAACGCATGCTGGGGCAGAGCTACGGCATGAAATCCTACGGTGGGGCTGAGAAGGAATGGTTTGAGCAGGCCGATGCCTTCGATGCCGTATGTCGGGGCAAGCGGGCAGACGAGATCGCCGCACTCGCCGCCGAGGGCGGCAAGGGAAACGGAGAGGTTCTGCAAGCGGGCTGTACCATCACCGTGACCGACCTTGTGAAGGCTGTGATCAAAGCAATAAACAATGAATAGCGTGATGCCCCTCGGGGCATCACGCCGTATTGCAATGGAGTGTACGATGAAAAGACACCTTTCCCTGATGCTTTGCCTGCTTTTGCTCTTCCCCCTTGCGGCGTGCCGCCAAGGAGAGAGCAAGGGCATGGAGAAATATACCGAATACTATTTTGACTATTTCGACACCGCCACCACCGTAGTAGGCTATGCCGAAAGCAAAGAGGCCTTTGATGCAACAGCCGAGCAGATCCGCTCTGAGCTTGAGCGATACCATAGGCTGTACGATATTTACAGCACCTATGAGGGCATCCATAATCTTTGCACCGTCAACAGCACCGAGGGCGGTGTTCACCGCCCCGTTGCGGTGGACGGGGAAATCTTGTCTCTGCTTCGCTTTGCCAAGCAAATGTACAAGGAGACCAACGGCACGGTCAACGTGGCCATGGGCAGTGTGCTGTCCTTGTGGCACGATTGCCGAGAGCAGGCGCTTCTCCGCCCCGACGAGGCGGCATTGCCCAGCACCGAGGACCTTCTTCGTGCCGCCGAGCATACGGATATAGAGCAGGTGATCATCGACGAAGAGGCAGGCACCGTGTACCTTGCCGACCCCCTTATGACGTTGGACGTGGGAGCGGTGGCCAAGGGCTACGCCACCGAGCAGATCGCAAAAGCATTGCGTGAGCAGGACGTGAGCGGCTTTATGCTCAACGTGGGCGGAAACGTCCGCGCCGTGGGCCATAAGCCCGACGGCTCTGCGTGGACGGTAGGCATTGAAAACCCCGACAGGCTCTCCGCCGACGCCTACGTTACCACCGTGGACATTGAAGAGCTTGCCGTTGTTACCAGCGGATCGTACCAGCGGTTTTATACCGTGGACGGCACGAGCTACCACCATATCATTCACCCCGAAACGCTCTTCCCCGCCACGCACTATCTGTCGGTCAGCGTGCTATGCCCCGATGCGGGCGTAGCCGATGCGCTCTCCACCGCTCTGTTCTGTATGCCGCTTGAGGACGGCTACGCCTGCATAGCGGACAGAGCCGAGGTCGCCGTGCTGTGGGTACTGCCCGACGGAAGCATCGAAAAAACAGAAAATTTCCCCACGGCAACCGACAGTTGACAAATTGAAAGCCACAGTTGGTAGCCATTTTGCCAAGCACGTGCTATACTGATTGCAGTACATCACAAGGAGAGATACCATGAAATCATTAGCCGATAAGCTCATACAGCTGCGCAAGCAGCACGGTTGGTCGCAAGAGGAGCTTGCCGAAAAGCTTTCCGTATCCAGGCAAGCGGTCTCCAAATGGGAGAGTGCGCAGGCCGTACCCGACATTGCCAATCTTTTACAGCTTTCTACCCTGTTCGGTGTCACCACCGATTACCTGCTCAAGGATGAGGGAC
>SVTU01000090.1 GCA_015063655.1 Oscillospiraceae bacterium | reverse complement strand
CCCGATACGGCGAGCAACGAGGATTATCTCGACCGTGCACCGTACCTGCTTGCGGCGTTTTGCACGGAAAATGCGGGTATCGACAGGGCATACCGTGAGGCGCACGGCATGAGCGAGGGAGAGTGGCAGGATGAGGTCTGTGTTGAGCTTGATGCCGAGTTTCCGCTCTGCTCTCGCCTTTCGGTGGCAGCAAGGACTTACCTGGCAGCCATGCTGATACTCGATGAGAACGAGACACTGTCGGATACGTTATTTGACCGCTATTGCGGACAAATGGCACGGCTTTGCGAGCAGCTGCCCGCAAGCGTTCATCCGATTATTCAGCGTTATTAACAAAGGGGGCTGTCTCAAATTTGCATTTGAGACAGCCCCTGAAAGGTTATGAATTGTTTTTATCACGCTTCTTCTGAAGCACGGTCAGCTGATCACGGTGGTAGGGAAGGGGTGCGTTATCGGGCTTGTCGCTGAGCTTGACCTTGCACATCCCGAGCAACGGATTGATCTCGGTGACGTATCCCACGCCGTCGGGCGTTTTCACGACCGCGTCAACGGGCGGAGTGCGCTTGATCTCGTATTCGTAGGTGTCATGCTCGTAGCGCAAACAGCACATCAGTCTGCCGCACGCTCCCGAGATCTTTGAGGAGTTAAGCGACAGATTTTGCTCTTTGGCCATCTTAATGGAGACTTGACCGAAGTCGGACAGGAAGCTGGTACAGCAGAGCGGCCGACCGCACATGCCGAGTCCACCGATCATCTTGGCCTCATCGCGAATGCCGATCTGGCGCAGCTCGATCCTGGTGCGGAACACCGAAGCCAAGTCCTTGACCAGCTCACGAAAATCCACACGTCCCGAGGACGTAAAGTAGAAGAGCAGCTTGGAATTATCAAAGGTATATTGCGCATCGATCAGCTTCATATCCAAATTGTGAGCCGCAATGCGCTCGTTACAGGTCTTAAAGGCAAACTCCTCACGCTGAGCATTTTCCTCGTGATGGCGCTTATCTGCTTCGGTGGCCATGCGGAGAAGGGGACGCAGGGGCGGTACGATATCGCTTTCGCTGACCTGCGTATTGCCAAGAGTTACCTCGCCGTATTCCTGCCCTCTGGCGGTATCTACGATGGCATAGTGTCCCTTAGTGGCCTGAATGCCGTTGGGGTCGAAATAATAGGTTTTGCCCGTGGACTTGAAGCGAATGCCCACAACGTCCACCATGACCTCACTCTTCGGGGGCTTGGTGACAACGGGCATGGGCTCATCCTCAACAACGGGAATGCTCGGCTCTGCGGACGTAGCCTCTGCCTGCACATCATCGGCGGTGGCCTCTGCGGTCAGTATTTCACGCTCGGTCTCGGCAGTGGCAGTCTGCTGTGCGGGCTGACGGTGATGAGAATGGTGGTGGCGGCGCTGGTGGTGGGCATTGCGGTTGCCCTGCTGTCCCTTGCCGTTTTCGGCTTTGCTTTGTTGCTTTTCCTCTGCGGCAGGGGCTGCTTGCTCGGCCTGCGATACAGCGGGACGATTGTGCGGGCGGTGTCCGCCTCTTCTTCTGCGGTTATGGTGACCGCCGTGTCGGCTCTGCTCGCCTGCAGTACCCGAGGGCGGAGTATTCTTCTTTTCTTCTTCCATGTTCGTTCCTTTCTCGTTTTTACAGAATATGGGCGTCTGACAGCAACGCAAGCACGGTCAGACGGACGTTGGCATTGTGGGAAAGCGCTCGTATGGCCGTATCGGCGGCCTCCAAAAGCCGCCACAGCTCCTTAAGCGTGGCTTCATCCGAAAGGGTAAGGGCTTCGTCACGGTCGGTGTAGAAGCAAAGGGGAGCGGTCTCGCTTTTTTTGAGCAGGATCAGATCCCGTACGGCCGCCGTAAGCAAGCTAAGCTCCTGCGAAAGCGGCTCTCGCTTTTGAGAAAGCTCGGCCATCAAGGATATGATCTGCGGCGCACCGCTTCGGTGGGCGACGTTGGCAACCAGTCTTTTGATGATCTGTTTTTTCTCTAAAATGGGGGACAGACGGTTTGGCTCGAGCATCTCCAGGGCTGTGCCGATGCTTCCGTCGGCACACAGCAACAGCTCGGCATAATCACGGGGGGATGATTGCTTCATGGAAACGGCACGGCGGTCATGCGCACACAAAAAGCCGTCGATCTGCTCCTTGGAGAGCCTTTCTGTTTTCAAGATGGGCGCACGGCTTCGCACGGTCTCCAAGAGTGCTCCTGCGTTTTCGCAAAGCAACAGAAAAACGGCGTAGGCGGGCGGCTCCTCCAGGGTGAGCAGGAAGGCGTTTTGCGCTTGCGGTGTCATGCGGTCGGCATCCTCGATGATGTAGATCTTGGTGTCAAGCTCGTTGGGAATGATGTAAACGTCCTGCTTCAAAAAGCGAACGGTGTCTACGCCCATGGAGGCCTTTTCCTCCTCCTTGACCATGATGACGTCAGGGCTGAGGCCTTCCATGATCTTGCGACAGGTGGGGCAAGCAAGACAGGGAAGAGGGGCGGACGCCTCGTGCCGTCGCTCACACGAGACGGCGGCGGCAAGCTGGCGTGAGAGCGTATGCTTTCCGCTGCCCGAGGGGCCTTCGACGATATAGGCGTGATGAAGCTGCCCCGATTCGGCATCGGCACAGAGCCGCCGACGCAGGCTCTCGTTGCCTATCAGGCTATTCATATACGCTCTCACACTCTCACCGCCCTCTTGTTTGCATACATATTCATTATACCAAAGGAACGTGCTGTTGTCAAGACAACAATTTAACGGTTTTTTGCCTTCTTGCCAAATCCGCAAAAAAGCACACATAAAACGGGATCCAAAAGATCTCTGCCTAAAAAAGATCGCTTTTCCGTCGATCAGGATGGAAAAGCGATCTTTTTTTATTTGCTTTATACGTGTTGGCTCTGCGCTGAACGAATCAGCCTCTGTCATACCTGCTTGCGATGCTCGGCGATCATGCTGTGCTTGATGTCCCAAAGCTTTTGCGACAGGTCAACGTAGTAGTTATGGGGATTGGTGAAACGGCGCACCTCATCCCACATGCCCTCGATCTCCTCGGCGCAGTGCGCACGGATCTCGTGAATGGTGGGCAGGGTATATACCTGCTTGCCGTTTTGGAAGATGGGAACGAGAAGCTCGGTGGCGGTGTAGTCGGTCAAGGTCTTGCGCTTCCACGTATGGTGGGGGTCAAAGAGCACGATGGGCTGGGTATCGTCCACCACCTCGTCAAAGACGCACAAAAGGTCTGCCTCGGCCTTGCCCGTCTTGCGGTCACGCAGGCGGTAAACCTTTTTGTAGTGAGGCGTGGTGATCTTGCCTACGTTTTCGCTGATCTTGATCTTAGGCTCTACGGTACCGTCCTCATGCTCCACGGCACACACCTTGTAAACACCGCCGAAGACGGGATCGCTCTTGGCGGTGATGAGACGCTCGCCCACACCGAAGGCATCGATCTCGGCACCCTGGCGGATCAGCTCGCGAATGATGTATTCGTCAAGGGAGTTGGAGACCACGATCCTGCATTCCGTCCAGCCTGCCTCATCCAGCATCTTTCTGACCTTCTTGGTCAGATACGTGATGTCGCCCGAGTCGATACGGACGGCACAGCGGGTGATGCCCTGAGGGCGAAGCACCTCGTTGAAGGCGCGGATGGCGTTTGGAACACCGCTCTCCACCACGTTAAAGGTATCGATGAGCAGTGTGGCATTTTTGGGATAGATCTCGCAATAGGTGCGGAAAGCATCGTACTCGGTGTCAAACATCTGCACCCAGGAATGTGCCATCGTGCCCGTGGCAGGCACGCCAAAGTCACGGTCAACGATCGCACACGCCGTAGCACCCACGCCGCCGATATAAGCGGCACGTGCGCCCAGGATGGCGGCATCCGCACCCTGCGCACGGCGAGAGCCGAACTCACTGATGGCACGACCCTTGGCGGCACGGGTAAGGCGAGAGGCCTTGGTGGCGATGAGGGATTGGTGGTTGATCATCATCAGCACGTAGGTCTCGATAAACTGAGCCTGAATGGCAGGAGCGCGCACCGTCATCAAGGGCTCGTTGGGGAACACCACCGTTCCCTCGGGCACGGCCCAAATGTCGCCCTCAAAGCGGAAGTCCTTCAGATAGTTGAGAAACGCCTCACAGAAGCAGCCCTTTGAGCGCAAAAAGGCGATATCCTCGTCGGTAAAGTGCAGGTCGTTGATATATTCGATGACCTGCTCAAGGCCTGCGGCAATGGCATAACCGCCGTTGTCGGGGTTGTCACGGTAGAACATATCGAAATAGACGATGCGGTCACCGATCCCGCTTTGGAAGTATCCGTTGCCCATCGTCAGCTCATAGTAATCACAGAGCATGGTGTAATTTTTTTGAATATCCTTCATAGTAAGCCTCTTTTTTGATAAAATATATTGAATTTTTTTTGATTAGCAGGTATAATATAGGTAACAAATTCGCAAAGGACGGTAAAAAAGCGATGAAATATGGATTTATTAAGGTGGGCGTTGCTACCCCTGCCGTATGCGTGGCAGACTGTGCGTACAATGCCGAGCAGATGCTGACGGTGCTTGCTGAGGCAGAGAAGCAGGGCGTATCCCTTTTGGTATATCCCGAGCTGTGTCTGACTTCCGACAGCTGCGGCGACCTGTTTTTAACCGAGCCACTGCTCCGTGCCGCCGAGGCTGCTCTTGAGCAATTTCTTGAAGCGAGCGCACATTGCCATACTATTAGTATAATCGGTTTACCACTTCTTGTCAATGATAAATTGTATAATTGTGCGGTGATTTGTCAAAACGGAGAGATCCTCGGGGCTGTTCCCAAGGCACATCTGAGTGCCGAGGAGCGCCGCTGCTTCTCGCCTGCTCCCGACACCACCGTTACGCTGTCCCTGCTTGATTATTCCTTCCCGTTTGGACGGGATCAGATCTTCTCCTGCCAGACGGTTCGAGCCTTCCGCTTTGGCGTATGCGTGGGCGAGGATCTTCTGGCTATGGACGGAGAGGCAGAATTTTTGGCAGGTGAGGGGGCTGTGATGCTTGCCTGTCCCTATGCCGCTCCCGAGCTTGTCGGCAGAGCCGACCGCCGCCGTATGATGGCGAGTGCTTTGAGCGAAAAGGCTCTGTGCGGTGTGCTGATGGCAGGTGCGGGCTACGGAGAGTCTACCACGGATTACGTATATGGCGGACACGCCCTTATCGCCGAGCTTGGTACGGTCTTAGCCGAGCACGCTCCCTTTGACACCGCAAAGACCTTGACGGTCAGCGAGATCGATACCGACGTGCTTGCTCATGAGCGTTGCCGCAGTGCCCGCTTCGTAACGGGAGCGGATACGAGCGTGTGGCGCACTGTGTTCGATATGCCTATTTTGAGGACGGTGCTGACCCGTACGTATGCGCCACATCCGTTCTTGCCTACCGAGGCGGACAGAGCGGAACGCCTTCTTGGCGTGCTGTCTATTCAGTCGCAGGGACTTGCTCGCCGCATCGAGCGTGCCTATGCCGAGCGCTGTGTGATCGGCATTTCGGGTGGACTTGACTCATGCCTTGCGCTGCTTGTCGCTGTGCGTGCCTTTGATATGTTAGGGCGCAATCGCCGTGATATCATAGCCGTTACCATGCCCTGCTTTGGCACAACGGGGCGCACACGAAGCAATGCCGAGGTGCTTTGCGAGGAGCTT
>SVTU01000089.1:1381-5666 GCA_015063655.1 Oscillospiraceae bacterium | reverse complement strand
CCGTAAAGGCAAAAAAGGCAATATCATTCCGTTTCGGTTTGATATTGCCTTTTTTCTATGCTTTCGGCACAAAATCCTTTGGCTTCTTGCCTGTCACCGCCGTGAAGGTCTTATAAAAATTCGAAGCACTGGAGAAGCCGCATCGCTCGGCGATCTCAAGCTTGGTCAATCGCTCGTTCTTTAGCATCACGATCGCTCGCTCCACCCGCTTGATGTTGATATAATCCCACAGAGATATACCGTTGACCCGCTTGAACACGCAGGATAGATACGTAGGAGACAGGCAAGCCACCGAGGCAAGCTCGCAGAGCGTAAGTTTTTTATCGATATGCTCTTGGATATAGTCGATGGTAAGGCGCAGACTCTGTGTGACACTGTCGGAGGTTCGTACGTTTTTTTCATAATCCACACAGTCACTCTCCCGCAAGACCTCCGTCAAGGCCATGAACAGACAGTAGCGCACGGCCATGGCGTAGCACGGCCGCTTTTCACTCAGCTCTCTCTCCAGCGCAAGCAGAGCTTTTCCAATCCTCCCGCTCCCATCCGTTAATCGGTTTTCAAAACGGGCGTTGCGGGCATGAAACAGCAGCATCAGCTCCGCACTCTCATCACGTTCCCATAGGATATACGGTTCAAACTGAACGTTGAGCAGATCGATCTCCTCATGGATCTCGGTGATACAATGCTCCTCATTGCTGCCAAAAAGAAAGATGCTCCCCGCTCCGAATTCATATCGCTTCTCTCCCACCGTATAGACCCCCGAGCCGCGCAGGAAGATCGATATCTCGCATTCCGTGTGGTGATGGGCATTGTACGCTCTCGCTTGGGGCAACAGCAGTGAATGGTAGGAGCGAATTCCGCCAAAGCTTGGTTGCTCTGACAGCATATATTCCCGTTCTCTCATGCTTTTTCCTTTCATCGTAATATAGTGGATAAAAAACGCAATATATATCCTTGAACGTCAAAGGATATTCCGCTATAATTATAGTAACATATTTTTTGAATTTGTCAAGGAGAAATGAAAAAAACATGAATGCCAATGATATTATCTCACAAAATGTCAATGTCTGCTCACGCCCGTCCGAACTCAAAATAACGGATATACGTGTTACCAACATCAACGGTGCACCCAAGCACTGCCCTCTCATCAAGATCTATACCAACCAGGGGCTTGTCGGCTACGGCGAGGTGCGTGATGCCTCGAGTGCCACCTATGCGCTCATGCTCAAATCACGCCTTTTGGGTGAGAACCCCTGCAACGTCGACAAGCTCTTCCGCCGCATCAAGCAATTTGGCGGTCCCTCAAGACAGGGCGGCGGTGTGTCGGGCCTTGAGATCGCCTTATGGGATCTTGCAGGCAAGGCATGGGGTGTGCCGCTTTGGCAGATGCTCGGCGGGAAGTTCCGTGACCGTGTCAGAGTGTACGGCGACACCGACGTGGACGGCAAGCACACGGGTACAGACATGGGACGTGCCATTCAAAAGCGCATCGACATGGGCTTCACCGTCGTGAAAATGGACCTTGGCATCGAGCTTCTCTATGACGAGCCGGGGTGCCTTAATGCACCTCTCAGCATGCTTGAGGATATGCAACGGTATTCCACCAAAGCGATCCAGCATCAGTCAGGCTCGATCGACCGTAGCCTGATGCGAGGCAAGAATTATGAGATCTTTACCATCCCTCATTATGCCACGGGCATTCACATCACCGAAAAGGGCATGGATTACCTGGAGGACTACGTCAAGCAGGTGCGTGACGTGGTGGGCTATGAGGTGCCGTTGGCCATCGACCACTTTGGACATGTCTCCATGGATGATTGCATCAAATTCTTAAAGCGTCTTGAAAAGTACAACATCGCTTGGGTTGAGGATATTCAACCCTGGCATATGACCGACCACTATGCCCGCATTGCGGCTGCATGCCACGTGCCGCTTGCCACGGGCGAGGACATTTATCTTGCCGAGGGCTTCCGCCCGCTCTTTGAGAAGCACGGCATTGCCATCGCCCACCCAGACCTGCTCTCCATCGGCGGTGCATTGGAGACGAAGAAGCTTGGCGACATGTGTGAGCAATACGGCATCGGCATGGCCATTCATATGGCGGAAAGCCCCATTGCCTGCATGGCGGCCGTTCACACGGCGGCAGCCATTCAAAACGTGATGGCGGTGGAATTCCACTCGGTGGACATTCCGTGGTGGAACGATCTGGCCGTTGGCATTGCCAATCCCCTCTTCAAGAATGGCTTCGTTGACGTTCCCAATACCCCCGGCCTTGGCATCGAAGCCCTCAACGAGGAGCTGATCGCCGAGCATATCCACGCCGACTACCCCGGGCAGTGGGAATCCACCGCACAATGGGACAACGAATGGGCCAATGACCGTGAATGGAGCTGATGACATGAAGGAGCTTACAATTCGCTGGATCGGACAGAGCGGATACATACTGTCCGACGGACAAACAACGGTCACGATCGATCCGTATCTCTCCAACGTCGTGGACCGTGTGGCCAAGCGCGGCAGAATGGTCAAAGCCCCCTTCCCGCCCGAGGAGCTTGCGAGCGATGCCGTGGTATGCACACACGATCATTTGGATCACGTTGATATTGACGCCATACCTCTGATGAATAAGGGCAGCATGCTCTTTTTAGCCCCCTCGCATGCCAAGGACACGCTGCTCTCCTGCGGCGTCACGCACTACCTTCCCTTTGATGAGGGCGCAACCTACACGGTGGGTGATTTCACGCTCACTGCCGTCTTTGCCGATCATTCCGTGCCTGCCGTGGGCGTGATCGTGGAGCATGACGGTCTTACCCTCTACTTTTCGGGCGACACCGAATATCACGAACGTCTCTGTGAGCTGGCAAATCGAAATATCGATATCATGTTTATCTGCATCAACGGCAGACTTGGCAACATGAACGTCAGAGATGCCGTTAAACTGACAAATATCCTATCCCCAAGGGTCGGTGTTCCTACCCACTACGGTATGTTTGAGAGCAACACGGAGGACCCCACGTCATACACGTCACGCCTCTCGTGCGGCTTTGAGATGATCTACAACCAAGAATACAAGGCAAAGGAGATATTGAAGCATGTTTGATCTACACGGAAAAAAGGCCCTTGTGACAGGCTCTACGCAAGGTATCGGCTTTGCCGTTGCCAAGGCTCTTGCCGAACGTGGCGCTTGTGTGTTCGTGCATGGCGCACGCAATGCCGAAAAGTGCCAAGCAGCCAGCCTTCAGATCCCGGGCAGCACACCCGTGCTTGCCGATCTGCTCATTTCCGAGCAGATACGGGAGCTTCACAGCCAAACGGGCGACGTAGATATTTTGATCATCAACGCTTCCATTCAGTATAAGGAAGCGTGGAACAACTTTTCCGAGGAGCAGTACGATACCATGATGGATTGCAACGTCAAAGCCTCCTATCTGCTCATGCAGGCTTACGCCCCCGCCATGCAGCAGAAGGGCTGGGGGCGGATCGTGGCCATGGGAAGCTGTAACCAATATCGCCAGCACCCCACGCTTTCACTGTACGCCGTCAGCAAAGCGGCACAGCGAAAAATGGTGCAGAATTTTGCCCCTGCCCTTGCTCCCTACGGCGTGACCGTCAATACCGTTTCCCCGGGTGCGATCGAAACGCCGAGGAACGCCGACGTGTGCGCCGATGCCCAAAGCCGTGCCGCCGTTGAGGCTGCCATTCCCTCGGGACGGTTCGGCACGCCATTGGATATTGCCCCTGCCGTGCTGCTGCTTTGCTCGGATGAGGGTGCATACATCACGGGAGCAGATCTCGTCATTGACGGCGGTCTTTCCCTTACATAAAAGGAGAATTGAAGCATGGAAAACAGAAGAAGCATATTGGAATATTTCGAGGAGCAAAAGAGCTTTTTGGACTCGACCGTAAGGGAGAACATTGAGCGCTATCGCAAGGGCGACTGCATTCTGTCCCTTGTGGATTCCATGGGTAATCCCATCACCGATGCCACCGTTTTTGTGAAGCAAAAATCTCATGCCTTTCGCTTTGGTGCCAATCTCTTTATGCTGGACGAGCTGGAGACCAAGGAGAAGAACGATGCCTACAAGCAAGCGTTCGCCGACGTATTCAATATGGCCACGCTTCCCTTTTATTGGGACACCTTAGAGCCTGAGCGAGGCAAGCCTCGCTATTCTGCTGACAGCCCGAAGGTGTATCGCAGGCCCGCCATTGATCTCTGCCTTGCTTTCTGCGAGCAACACGGGATCGAGCCGAGAGAGCATGCCTTAGCCTATGATCACTTTTTCCC
>SVTU01000089.1:0-1281 GCA_015063655.1 Oscillospiraceae bacterium | reverse complement strand
TTGCAAAACGTATGGCATACCGAACAGCAGCTGACTGCTGACAGCAGCGGACTCTTCCGCTTCCGTGGCTTTTTCGGAACCTATGATGCTACGGTCACCGTGAACGGAAAGACCTACACCAAGGAGCTTTCGCTCAACAAGGGCGACATGCTTCCCATCCAAATCACACTGTAAAGGAGACTATCATGCACTTCAACGACAGAGACGAGATCATTGCCTTGACACCGCAATGGACGGGCGAACGGTTACCCGACGGACGCCCCAAGGTAGATGAAAAGTATCTAAAGGCACTCCGCACGCTAACCTTGGAGGAGGTTTGGAAGCCCATCTTCGTCAAGGGCTACGAGAGCCAATTTGAGGGCAGGCTGCAAACCCTGCACAACGATGGCAGAAAGCTCATCGGCCGTGCCGTTACCGCCACCTACTGCCCCTATCGCCCCGACCTTGATGCCTACACCAAGGAGCTTGGCAGAGGTGAGGGCAGAACAGGCACATACAATCAATGGATCGTGGACAATCTGATGGAATATGACGTCCCCGTTATCGACATGTACGATAAGATCTACAAGGGTACGTTTCTTGGCGGCAACCTGACAACGGCTCTCAAGAACAAAACAAAAAACGAAAACGGCGGAGCTGTCATATGGGGCGGTGTCCGTGACACCGAGCAGATGCACAAGATCGAAAACACGCAGGTCTATTTCAGAGGGATCGATCCCACCCCCATTCGCGATTTCATCATCACGGGCTACAATACCGTCACACGCATCGGCAACGCCGTATGCTTGCCAGGCGACGTGGTCTTCGGCGCAGGCGGAGGCGTGCTGTTCATTCCCTCCCACCTTGTGGAAGAGGTGGTTGGCGGTGCCGCCAAGACGCAGGTCAAGGACCTGTTTGGCTTTGAGATGATCAGCCAAAACAAATTCACAACGGCACAGATTGATAAGAACACGTGGACAAAGGACATGCTTGACCTTCTCATGGACTTTATCGAAAAGGACGACCGTGCCGAGGCCTACCGTGGCCTTGATTGGTCGCAGGAATACGAGCATGCGCTCCACGGGGACCCCACCGACACGCAATCGGCACTGTAAAATAAAAAAGCTGAGGCATTTAGCGCAGCATGCTACGTCTGCATCTAAATGCCTCATTTTTTATGCTTCGTTGATCTCGATGGATACAATCTCGGGTGGATTGAAAAAGCGGGGAATGGGCTTGCCGGGAACGACACCCGTGCTGACCACAAGACGGCCGTCGTACAGGCCTCTTGTGTAGGCGGGA
>SVTU01000088.1:3943-5697 GCA_015063655.1 Oscillospiraceae bacterium | reverse complement strand
TGTGGCAGTATCCGTTATTCGCATGCGCCCCACGCCGCTCCCCGAGGATACTGCCACACCTGCCACGCAAAACCTCACTCAGCGTGGCAGGTGTGGCAGTATCCTCGGGGAGCGGCGTGGGGCGCATGCGAATAACGGCGGCAATCAGAATACAGGCAACCAAGCAAGCGGCAACGGAAGCCGAGATGCCGATGACGGAGCGTCTTGACTTTTTCTTGGTCAAAGCCAAAGCAGAGGCGAGTATGCCATCCTCAAGTGTACCGATGGCATCGAGTAATTGCTCGGTTCGCTGTTGCTTTGACGTATTCATAGCAGGTCCTCCCGCAACAGCATGTCCCGCAGGGCTTCCCGTGTTCGGAAAAGCAGGTTTTTGACCGTTCCGCTTTTCATTCCCGTTTCCTTGGCGATCATTTCAACGGGTTCGCCGCAGAAGTACCGCCTCACAAACACGATCCGTTTCTTTTCGTCCAATTCACGCACAAAACGATTGATAGCCTCGGATAGGCGCTCGTTGTTGTATGCTTCCTGTACGGTCTCCGTATCGGGAATGCATTCCGAAAGCTCGGCCGTAATGCTATTCAAGCCTCCTCGCTTTTGACGGTGCATGTGACGATAGCGGTCAACCGATATGCGCCGTGTAATTTTGGCCAGATACGCTCCAAGGTACGTAGGGCGGTCTGTGGGCATGTGTCCCCATGCCGCCAAATACGTATCGTTTACACACTCCTCGGCATCGGGAAGGGAAGAAAGCAGGGATGCGGAGAGAGATGTGAGCATTCGTCCGTACTTGCGGTCACTTTGCGTGATGGCAGCTTCGTTTCGACTCCAGTACATGTCTACAATTTGATAATCCTCCATAGATGGCCTCCTTTTTATGGCCTCACCCTATAAGTCGTCTTAAGAGAGGTTTTGGTTGCACGGGACGGTAAAAAATACTAAAAAAGTTTTTTATAAGAAAAATGAAAAATACTATTGCTTTTTTGGGGGACTTGTGGTAAAATGATTTATGTTAATGCTTATTTATCAGTTTGTTATGATTACGGAGGTGTAGAGTCATGAGCCCATTGGAAATTGTATTTGGCATTATTATTATCGTTCTTTCGATCGTCCTCACCGTTTGCGTGCTGATGCAGTCGGGTAAGGAAAAGGGTCTTTCGGGTACGATCACGGGAAGCGCAGAAAGCTTCTTCGGTAAGAATAAGGGCAAGGCACGCGATAAGATTTTGAGCAGAATTACCACGGTGCTTTCGTTCGTTTTCGCCATTCTGGCCGTTGTGATGTACATCATGATCATTAAGATGAAATAAGAAAAGAGGACAGAGAATGCTTCATTCCCTGTCCTCTTTTTTGCCGTCACCGTATGAATGAAAGGCACATTCTCTTGAAAAGTAAACGTTCGCCCGTGTCATCCTGAGCGGAGCGTAGCGAAGTCGAACGGCGAAGCAGTGCGAGGCATCAGCCGAGCAGGATCTCGGGCGAGGACGGCGCAATATAAGCTGTATCCCACAGTGCCGTGTAATCATGATAGAGAAACCCCGTACGTTCAGGGCGGTGTCCTATCTCGCGCTTTACTGCTCCCAGCGTCCTTGCTTCTCGGTCGAGACAAGTCAATCGAGCGAGAGAAGGGAGGTCTGCAAACCACGCTTGACTCTATTTCGGACTCCATAATTCTATTGTGGATCTTAACACAATTATCACGCACACCGCAGGACTTACTTTTCTTTTGGAGAAAAGAAAAGTAAGCAAAAGAAAAC
>SVTU01000088.1:1959-3843 GCA_015063655.1 Oscillospiraceae bacterium | reverse complement strand
AGGTCTGCAAACCACGCTTGACTCTATTTCGGACTCCATAATTCTATTGTGGATCTTAACACAATTATCACGCACACCGCAGGACTTACTTTTCTTTTGGAGAAAAGAAAAGTAAGCAAAAGAAAACCATACATCCAAAATATAATTTAAATTATTAGTCTATCCGCTCACATAAAGAGAGTAAGCAAAAGAAAACCATACATCCAAAATTTTATTTAGTGTGTTAGTCTATCCGCTCACATAAAGAGAGCATGCAAAAGAAAATCACACATCCAAGATAATCATTTGAATGTTCGTCTATCCGATCACATAAAGCGTAAGGTAAAGAAAAGACATGCGATAGCTTAGTTATCGTAATCGATCTCGGAAGAGAAATAGTTCTCAAAGTATTCGGCAACGGGCACAAAATCGGGATCTTCCTCAAAAACGCTGTCAAAGACCAGCTCATCTCCGTCCTGAACCAGCTTCAAAATGACGAATTCGCCCTCGGCCTCGTCAGCCTCCTCGTCCTCAATGGGCATCATGGCAAAGTAACGGGTGCCGTTTAGCTCGTAGTCAGCCAACACCTCAAATTCAATCTCGTTGCCCTCTTCATCCGTCAGGGTGAAGAAATCGGCTTCATTGTTCATATTTTCGCTCATGAGTATATCTCCTTATATGATTATTGTATATCTATATTGTATAATACATTCGTACGAAAGTCAACTATTTGATAAAAAATTTTAAGTCTCGCTCAAAAATCCAAAATGTCCGCCAAAACGGTGTTGCTGATCAAAAAGCCCTTTTCCGTAAAAGCGGTGTGCCTGTCGTCCTGTATCACAAAGCCTTGTGCGATATAGGGAGAGAGGCGTTTTTTGTATTGTGATTCAAAGGAAAGGCGGAAGCGATTGAAAAAATCCTGATGCGATACGCCCTCGCAGAGGCGCATGCGAAGCATGACGTATTCGGTTTGCGCTTCACTTGGCGTGAGGCTGTGGCGCTCCTCTTCGATCTCTCGGCCGTCAAGATAGTCGCCGAGGGCACGGGAATTGCCAAAGCGTTCGCCGTTGACAAACGAATGAGCGGCAACGCCAAGACCAAGGTATTCTTCGCCAAGCCAATAGCGCAGATTGTGGTGGGATGCAAAGCCCTCTTTGGCGTAATTGCTGATCTCATACCGTTCGTAGCCCGCTTCTCGCAGCCGTTCGCCGCATAGGTGATACATCTCGCATTGCATATCGTCATTCGGTAAGGACAGGGAGGCGCCCATGCGTCCAAAGGGGGTGTTTGGCTCCACGGTCAGGCCGTAGGCGGAGATATGCTCGGGGGATAGGGAAATCAGGGCGTGAAGTGTATCATCAAAGGAAGAGAGCGTTTGCGTGGGAATGCCGAACATCAGATCGGCGCTGATATTGCCAAAGCCCGCACGGCGTGCGTCGGTATAGGTGTTCTTAAAATCCTCATAGGAATGCACTCGCCCCAGCAGGCGCAATTCCTCGTCGCTTGCACTTTGCAGGCCAAGACTTAAGCGGTTGAAGCCTATGCAGCAAAGAGCCGATAGCTTTTCTGCGTCGGCTGTGGCGGGGTTGGCCTCGATGGTGATCTCTGCCGTACCGTCCACAGAAAAGATGTGCGTGACCGTGTCCATGATACGGGACAGGCACGCCGTTGGCAGAAGCGTGGGCGTGCCGCCCCCGAAATAGATCGTGTCCACTGTTCTGCCACGCAGTAGCTCGGCACGGGCTCTTACGTCTCGGCACAGACGCTCGGTGTAGGCAAGAGCCAATTCCTCAGATAAGTCCGTTACCGAGCAAAAATCACAGTAGTTGCATTTTTGTATACAAAAGGGGATATGAACGTATATCCCCAAGCGTTTGGACATACTACACATCCCCTTTCCTTTGC
>SVTU01000088.1:0-1859 GCA_015063655.1 Oscillospiraceae bacterium | reverse complement strand
AAAAGAAAAGTATGTTAACTAACTTCAATCATTATCATCCAGCTTAAGCACAGCCATAAAGGCTTCGGGGGAGACTTGGACGGAGCCTAACTGGCGCATCTTTTTCTTACCCTCCTTCTGCTTTTCGAGGAGCTTCTTCTTACGGGTGATGTCACCGCCGTAGCACTTAGCAAGCACGTCCTTGCGCATGGCCTTTACGGTCTCACGGGCAATGATACGGGAGCCGATGGCGGCTTGGATGGGCACCTCAAAGAGCTGGCGGGGGATATTGTCCTTCAGCTTTTCGGCAATGCGGCGGGCGCGGCCGTAGGCTTTTTCCTCGTGAACGATAAAGGAGAGGGCATCCACCTGCTCACCGTTGAGCAGGAAGTCAAGCTTGCAGAGCTTACTTGCCACGTAGTCGCCAAGCTCGTAATCCAAGGAGGCATAGCCTCGGGAGCGGCTCTTGAGGGCATCAAAGAAATCGTAGATGATCTCATTGAGGGGCAGATCGTAGTGAAGCTCCACACGCTCGGTGTCGATATATTTCATGTCATGGAAGGTGCCTCGGCGGTCCTGGCAGAGATCCATCAAACCGCCCACGTACTCGGTTGGGGTGATGATAGATGCCTTTACGATCGGCTCGTAGGCCGTTTCGATCTCGTCGGGGGCGGGGTAATTTGAGGGGTTGTCGATCCACACCGTCTCTCCGTCCTTTTTGGTAACACGGTAGATAACCGAGGGAGCGGTGGTGATCAGATCGAGATTAAACTCACGCTCCAGGCGTTCTTCAATGATCTCCATATGCAAAAGCCCGAGGAAGCCGCAGCGGAAGCCAAAGCCGAGCGCAATTGAGGTCTCAGGCTCAAAGACGAGGGCGGCATCGTTCAGCTGAAGCTTTTCGAGCGCATCACGAAGGTCGCCGTACTTGGCACCATCGGCGGGATAGATACCCGCATATACCATGGGCTGAACCGCCTTAAAGCCGGGCAGGGGGGTGCTGATGGGGTTGGCCGCCAAGGTTACGGTGTCACCCACTCGGGTCTCACCGATGCTTTTGATAGAGGCGGTGATATAGCCAACTTCACCGGCGGACAGACGGTCGCACTTTTGCAGGCCGAAGGCGCTCATGTAGCCAACCTCGACCACGTCGAATTCCGCCCCATTGCTCATCAGGCGAATGCGGTCGCCCGCACCGAAGGAGCCGTCGAACACACGCACATTCACCACAACGCCAAGGTAGCTGTCATAGTAAGAGTCAAAGATCAGAGCCTTGAGAGGGGCATCCAAATCACCCTTGGGGGCAGGGATGTCCCGAACAACGGAACGAAGAACGTCCTCGATGTTCAGCCCCGTTTTGGCAGAGACGGCAGGGCAGTCCTCGGCGGGAATGCCGATCACGTCCTCGATCTCCGCACGCACACGCTCCACGTCGGCGCTGGGCAGATCGATCTTGTTGATCACGGGCACGATCTCAAGATTAGCATCCACCGCTAAGTAGGCATTGGCAAGCGTCTGTGCCTCAATGCCCTGCGTGGCGTCCACCACAAGAAGAGCCCCATCGCAGGCGTTAAGGGAACGGCTGACCTCATAGTTAAAGTCAACGTGCCCGGGGGTATCGATCAAATTGAATTGATATTCCTCACCGTCCTCGGCGGTATAGGAAAGACGGACCGCACGTGCCTTGATGGTAATACCACGCTCACGCTCGAGATCCATGTTGTCAAGCAACTGCTCCTCCATGTCACGCTTGGCCACCGTTTGCGTTGCCTCAAGAATACGGTCGGCAAGCGTGCTTTTTCCGTGGTCGATGTGTGCAATGATGGAAAAGTTTCTGATATTCTCCTGTTTAATGGCCATATAATCAATCTCCGTCATGT
>SVTU01000087.1 GCA_015063655.1 Oscillospiraceae bacterium | reverse complement strand
AATGTGGTAGAATAAGAAAAAAATGGGACGGGACGTCCTGATATAAAGGAGTATATATATGGAACAGAATTGGTTGGGACTTGAGGGCAAGGTCGTTGTGGTAACGGGAGCGGCAAGCGGTATCGGTCATGCCGTGGCAGAGGAGTTTTTGGCAGACGGCGCTAAGGTTGCCGTTTGCGATATCAGCGACAATCCCCCTGCCTTCCAGGGTGCTACCGCCGATAACATGCTGTACGTGAAGACCGATGTGACCTCCTCGGAGAGTGTGAAGGCTATGATGGCCAAGGTGGTGGACACCTTTGGCACGGTGGACGTGCTGGTCAACAATGCAGGCATCAATATTCCCCGTCTGCTCGTGGACGAGGCAGGACAGTATGAGCTTGACGAGGCCGTTTGGGATAAGGTGATGAACGTTAACCTCAAGGGGTTGTTCTTCTGCTCGCAGGAGGCTGTTCGCATTATGAAGGCCAAGAAGAGCGGCGTGGTGATCAATATGTCCTCCGAGTGCGGCCTTGAGGGCTCTGAGGGACAGAGTGTATATGCCGCTACTAAGGCAGGCGTTAACGCCCTGACTCGCTCGTGGGCCAAGGAGCTTGGCAGACACGGCATCCGTGTGGTTGGCATTGCCCCCGGCATTCTGGAGGCAACGGGTCTGCGTACCCTTGCGTATGAGTCGGCCCTGGCTTATACAAGAGGCATCACGGTGGAGCAGCTTCGTGCAGGCTACACCAAGACGGGTACAACACCTATGGGCCGTGCGGGCAAGCTCTCCGAGGTTGCTACGGCCGTGGCGTTTATGGCAAGCGACAAGGCAGGCTACGTGGACGGCGTTACGCTGAACGTGGCAGGCGGTAAGACCCGCGGCTGATATACCGCAAAAGCAATAGGCGACAGGTCCAATGACCTGTCGCCTATTGCTTTTTATTAGGCGTTGGCAAGCAAGGAGAGCATTTCCTCCTTGACCTCGTTGTACTCGTTCCAATCCATGCTGAAGCGATCCGCGTCGGTGCGGGCGGTGTTGGTGTGGCATGATTGTGCGAGAGGCGAAAGCTCTCGTTTGTGAGCAGCATGGAGGTGGACATAGCTGATCTCCTTTCTCGTTTTGAAAAGGCAAGGCCACGGTGCTTGACACCAACAATCGTATAACAGAAGCATACGCGAAAAGCAAGGCTTTCTGCCAAAAAGGCAGTGGTGATTATGCCCGAATTTTGCTCTTTTTTTGTCCGCTTTGACGGGCTGTGCGGACTGTTACACCAACGGCTTGAGTGTAGGCTTGCCGATATAGTTGAGGCCGTGCTGTGCCACCATGTCCTTGGCAACGGCAAGGGATGAGGCATCGTAGGCTTCTGAGGGTTTGTGGGCATCGAAGCCGAAGGTAACGGGTGCGCCTACCTGACCTGCGATGCGCCAAAGGCGGTCGTGAGGATAATGACGTCCCCTACGGATGCCGAGGAAATTGATCTCGAGCGGTACGTCAAGCGCACGGGATGCCTCGCACAGGCGTTGCATTTCTGCATCGTATACGGTTTCATCGACACTTGCCATGAGAACGTCGGGGTGTGCCACGTAGGTGAATTTTTTCGTTTCCATGCCCTCGATCACCGTGCTGACGTAGCGCCGAAGCAGGGCGGGATCGGTGGTATTTTGACACATTTTGATCGCATCGGCGGGGGTATCGCCCATCAGATAATGCTGACCGAGGATCAGATACTCTGCCCCAAGGTCCTTGGCATACGCCAGCATGCTGTCGAAATAGGCGGGGTAGTATTCGCATTCAAAGCCGATGTGAAGCTCGATGCGGTCGGCATACTCTCGGGTGAGGGTATGCAAGGTGTCGACATAGTCCTTTGCTTGCGAGAGGGGAACGCGCCAGGTGTCCTCGTGTCCGTCCCCGTAGGCAAGGGGGATGTGGTCGGAAAAGCCCATGGTGCGAATACCGCCCGCTATGGCCGTCTCTATATATTCCTTCTCTGTGCCGCTTGCGTGCCCGCAGCGTGCTGTGTGGGTGTGAAAGTTGTAGATCATGATAACTCCTTTGCTTAAGACTGCCATTATTATATCACAAAAAACGTATTTTGTTTGACAAAGTTGTAAAAAAAATGTAACCTTCTTGCCTTTTTTGGCGAAATGTGGTATACTGTTTTGGTATTTTGATCGCATTTGATTGAGAGCGGAGTAGACAATGAGCAATTCACATATCAAGGATTTTACCAAGGGACCGATCACGGGCCAGCTGATCTCGTTTGCATGGCCGTTGCTTCTGTCCAATATTTTACAGGTCGTGTACAGCATGGTCGATATGATCATCGTGGGCAAGGTGATGGGCACGGCGGGCACGGCGGCCGTGGCTGTCGGCGGAGACGTGACCAATCTGCTCACCTTTGTGGGCATTGGCTTTGCCTCGGCGGGGCAGGTGCTGATCGCCCGCCTCGTAGGCGCTCGCCAACAGGAGAGGATCGGGCGCTTCGTGGGCACGATGAGCGGATTTTTGCTCGTGTGCGCTTTGGCGATCAGTGCGCTTGGCCTCATCTTCCAAGCACCGCTTCTTCGGGTGATGAACACCCCCGAGGCAGCCTATGAGGGCGCACAGGCGTATGCCACCATCTGCGTGATGGGGCTTGTGTTTATCTACGGCTACAATGTGGTCAGTGCCATTCTGCGAGGCATGGGAGATTCCAAGCATCCGCTTTTGTTTATCGGTGTTGCCGTTGTTCTCAACATATTTTTAGACGTGCTGTTCGTTGCCGTTTTGCATATGGGTGCGGGCGGAGCGGCACTTGCTACCGTGATCAGCCAAGCCGTTAGCTTTTTGCTTTGCACCGCCTTTTTGGTCAAGCACCGATCAAGCTTTTCCTTGCAGATCAAGGCGTCCGACTTCTGGCGGTGGGATGGCGGCATGCTTGCCGACTTTGTTAAGCTTGGTGCCCCCATGGCTATCAAGTTTGCCTCGGTGCAGGTATCCAAGCTGTTCGTCAATTCCTGGATCAACTCCTACGGCATCGCCGTGGCGGCGTTTGCGGGCATTGCCAACAAGCTGGCATCGGTCGTTAACCTCTTCTCCAATGCCATGAATACCGCAGGCTCGACCATGGTGGGGCAAAATCTGGTGGCGGGCGAATATCGACGGGTCAACAAGATTCTGCTGAATTTGCTTGTGATCACGCTGACACTGGCATGTATCTTTTCGGCTTTGATCGTGGCCTTCCCCGAGCAGATCTTTGCCTTGTTTACCGATGGGGCGGATGCCGACGTGCTGTCATTGGCACGGGGCTACGTGCCGATCGCTATCCTGATGTTTGTGGCAAGCTCTTTGCGTGCCACCATGAACGCTCTGATCAACGGAAGCGGACGGGCGGGCGTAAACTTTGCCACGGCGATCCTTGACGGCATCGTGCTTCGCATCGGTCTTGCCGTGCTGTTTGGCTTGGTGCTGGATATGCAATACACGGGCTTTTGGCTGGGCGATGCCCTGGCGGGCTACACGCCCTTCCTTGTGGGTATCGTGTTTTATCTCACGGGTCAGTGGAAGAAAAACCCCAAGCAAAAAGCGTAGCTTTACGGGGCGTGCAAAATGCACGCCCCGTCCTCTTTGGACTTGTTTATTGCTTTTCGACTGAGAATCGGAAGGCATAGCGATAGGTCTTGTCGGTCAGCGTATGCTCTGCGGGCAGAACGGGGCCGCAGGAGTTGGAGCCGATGCCGCACTGACGGTAGTCCACGTTGACCACGGTTGCGTTTTCGGGCACGAGGGCAAAGTCGTGGGCGGTCTCGGTCAGCTGCTCCTGAGAATAACGTGAGCAGTTAAAGCTGATGTCGGGTGTTTCCTCGGCACCCGTGATGCGCAGGGTATAGCCCTCAGCATCGGTCAGCGTCATCCACAGTGTGTCGGCATGCGCCATGTTTTCCTGAGGCTTGAGATAATGCTCAAAATGGTCGTCAACCGAGCATGCGTAGCGTCCCATGCGTGCCGAGAGACGTTTGTCCGAATAGGCCTCCGTCGGACCTAGGCCAAAGTAGCGCAACGCCCCGAAGCTCTGCGGCATGGTGAAGCGAACGCCAAGTCTTGGCAGGGTCAGCTCGCTCTTGCGGCGACGCTCAAAATCGTAATGCAGAACAACGCCCCGTCCCGCCTCAAACGTATACGTCAGGCTGACGTCGGCCAGCGTGGGCAGGGAGAGCATGGTCAGGCGAAGCTCGGCACGCACGGTGACGCTTGCCGTATCCCTTGCCGTGATCTCACAGGCTCGGCAATCCGAGCGCATGCGGTCAAAGCCCGCATTTTGCCACTGCAGGCGAATGTTGCGGTCGTTATCGGTGGGCGCACGCCAAACGTTGAAGGAGATGGGAGAGGAAAGAAGCTCTCGCTCCTCACACCGTATGGAGAACAGCTCGCCCGTGGCACGGCAGATGCGGTACGTGACGGAGCCGTCATGCACCGAAAAGCTTCCGTCCTCCTCCGTTACGGACAGCGCACCCGAGGGGGCAGGGCACATAGGCGTCTCGTACGCCATGGCAAACTGTGCATGGCCGACCTCATGCCCCTGCTCCGCCCACGGAAGTGCGTTTCTTTGACGGAAGGAGAGATTGAGATAACGGGGCTTTGAGACCTTGGGAAGAGAGGAGAGCGGCAGCGTAAGCGTTCCCGTTTGCTGCGGTGCGACGTCAAGTGTCGATACCGTTCCGCACAGAACGGCCTCTCCCTCGTCCTCTACCGTCCACACAAGCGCAAGGTCGGAGAGGTCGGTGAAGTATTTGCGGTTCTTGAGGGTCAGCGTGGCCGTTTGCTCGTCAAACGCCACGGCCTCGACGGGGCAGAGAATTTGCTTGTATTCCAAAAGCCCCATGTGCGGCCGGCGGTCGGGATACACAAGGCCGTCCATGCAGAAGTTTCCGTCGTGGGGGGTCTCGCCATGGTCACCGCCGTAGAGATAGCGTGGACTCTCGGGCGTACCTGCCTTGATGGCATGGTCGGTGAATTCCCACACGCATCCGCCAAAGAAGCAATCGTTTTGGTAGATCAGATCCCAGTAGGCCTTCAGGTCTCCCGGGCCGTTGCCCATGGCGTGGCTGTATTCACACATAAAGAAGGGGCGTGTGCAGGCGGGGTTGTGAATATAATTGGTAAGGCAGTCCTCAATGGAGGGGTACATGCGGCTATCCACGTCGATATACGGGACGGTCAGATAGCGTTCAAAGCCCTCAACGGAAGGGTCGTTACGGCGCAGCAGGTGCTCCGTGTAGTTAAAGCGTTCGCTGTGAACGATCGCCTCGGGCATACGGCGATGAAAATAGTCTGCCATATGCTGATGGTTCTGCCCGATGCCGCTTTCGTTGCCCGTGGACCACATCAGCACCGAGGCACGGTTCTTGTCACGCTCCATCAGGCGTATAGCACGGTCTACGTAGGCTTCCGTCCAGGCGGGATCGTCCGAAAGGGAATTGCGCCCGTAGCCCTCGGCACTGTCAAGGCCGTGTGTCTCCAGGTCTGCTTCATTGCAAACGTAGAAGCCGAGGCGGTCACAGAAGGATAGAAAGCGGGGGTCGTTGGGGTAATGGCTGGTGCGCACCATGTTGACATTGTGCGCCTTCATGATGTACAGGTCACGGAGCATATGCTCCTTAGGGGTGGCGGCGCCAAGCTCGGGATGGCTGTCGTGGCGGTTGACGCCCTTGCCCTTGACGGGCTTGCCGTTGACGTAGATC